>JAGMDB010000053.1 GCA_023128875.1 Dehalococcoidia bacterium
TAATAGTAAAATGTATGTCTGTTTGGTCAGGATTGATGCTTATATCGCCAGGGACGATAGCTACGTCATCAAATCCATAAGCTCGCTCCATTTCTTTGAATTTAGGGTGAGGCATTTTTCCTTCGATAGATAATTGCTATAAACTATACAAGGGTGACAATTTGGAGTCAAGTTAGGATCTCCTCCAATACAAGATGAGCCTGAGCAAAAGGGTTTGAGGTGGATAAAATTGCAATTCCATACTATAATTGCTGAGTTATGCCTGTTCTTCCTATTGGTGACCGGAGTGCGGCAGGTTTCTATATAGCTTGCATCTTTTGTGAAAAACGACTCGTGACAGGATTAGTTAAGAGTTGCTGAAGGAGGTTAAAGTGCGTCGTGGCTGTATTACTGTATGTGAAGTGCAATGCGATGGGTGTCACAGATTTCTAGAATATGGTGAGCGTTATTTGATAATTGATGATGAGAAGGGAAACAGTCAGCGCTTTTGTGGTGATTGCTGTATGAAGCGTGGTTACACTTCATTTGGGGAGGGAAAAGGCAAGGAAATAGTTACTTTTTTCTCTCAGGATTAAGTATGATGACTCAAGTTTCTTTTTTAGGTGTATTTCTTGAGTGAGCGTATCTTTATAGGTGTTGCTTGGCCCTATGCGAATGGGCCTTTGCATTTAGGGCATATTGCCGGAGCTTATCTACCAGCAGATATTTTTGCTCGTTATCATCGCCTTAAGGGCGATGACGTGTTAATGGTTTCGGGCAGTGATCAACATGGAACACCGATTACAATTCGAGCTGAGTTGGAATCCACATCACCACGGGAAATAGCGTCTAAATATCATCAACAATTTCTCGATTGCTGGCAGAAGCTGGGCATCTCCTTCGACTTATTTACCACTACTGGCACTGCAAATCATGCTCAGGTTACTCATGACATGTTCATTACCTTACTCAATAAGGGCTATATTTATAAGGGTAAAATGCTTGGAGCTTATTGCCCCGGCTGCCAACGTTTTCTTCCTGATCGTTATCTTGAGGGCACATGCCCTTATTGTGGCTTTCCTAAAGCGCGCGGTGATGAATGTGATGAATGCGGCAAGCCTTTAGAACCTGCGGCCCTTGAAAATGTGCATTGTTATCTTTGCTCTACCCCAGCGCGATTTGAGATGTTGGAGCACTTTTTCTTGCGCCTCAGTGCTTTTCAGGATAGGCTAAAGGCGTGGATAAAAGAGCAATCTCAGTGGCGACGTCATGTACTTAGCACTACCTGGAAATTCCTGGACGAAGGACTAAAGGATAGAGCTATAACCCGTGATATAAATTGGGGAGTGACTGTGCCGCAACCAGGCTTTGAACAAAAACGGATTTATGTGTGGTTTGAAGCTGTCATAGGTTATTTATCAGCAAGCAAAGAGTGGGCAAAATTACGTGGCGATGATACGGCTTGGCAGGCATTTTGGCAGGGCGACTGCAAGAGTTTTTACTTTGTTGGCAAAGATAACATCTTTTTTCATACTCTCATTTGGCCAGCGATGTTGATGGGCTGCGGTGGTTTGTCTCTTCCTTATGATGTTCCAGCCAATGAATTCTTGACTATCGAAGGTAGGAGGCTTTCTACTAGCCGCAACTGGGCAGTTTGGCTCCCTGATTATCTGGAGCGATATGACCCAGATCCAGTGAGGTACGCTTTAGCAGCAAGTATGCCTGAGACTGCAGATAGCGATTTTACTTGGTATAAGTTTGTCCATCGTAATAACGATGAATTAGTGGCTACTTATGGCAACTTAGCTCATCGTGTCCTTAGTTTTACTTATCGTAATTTCACGGGAGTTGTGCCTTCACCCGGTGAACTTGATGAGCAAAGTCAAGCATTGCTTTGTAAAGCTGAAACTACATTGGATGAAGTTGATAGAGCGCTCCATCGTTGTAGCTTCAGGGAGGCAATGAGACATGCTATGTCTCTAGCTCAAGAAACCAATCGCTATCTTGATGTTCAATCCCCCTGGAAGGTGATTAAAGAAACCCCTGATGCCGCAGCCAAATCTACCTACATTGCTTTATCTGTATTGTCAGCTTTAAAGACTGTGCTTTATCCCTTTATCCCTTTCAGCTCAGAGAAACTTCATACTCTTCTTGGCTTTACGGGAAATGTGAGGGAAGCTGGTTGGAAGTTTGAGCCACCGCGGCCTGGACAGAAGATTCGTCAACCACAGCCATTGTTCGTTAAGCTGGATGACAGCATTATTGAGCAGGAAACCAGCCGGATTGGCTGTGTATCCTATTGATAGTGAAAAGGTTCATTGCAGAGATTCTTCGCCTATGGCGAAGAATGACGGTAGCAGGGAATTTCCAAATACTAATGTCCAAACCAATTTGAATAGCTAACTCCTGAAAGAGGGGGTAACACCAAGTAGTTGGAATTCAGAAACCAGAATCTTTCCTGTCCCTGCTGATTACTGACTTCAGGCCACTAATTGGGCCTTGCTCATTTGACCTTTAGGTAAGAATATTGCTTGGAGTTTAACCTCTGCCGTGGGGCTTATATGTGACTATTGCGTCTTGTTTAGCTGGAAGCTGGCTGTGGCGTTAATCCTTCAAATAGTTTGTTAAGGTCGTCTTCTTCCAGTGTTTCATGAATCATGAGTTGCTCAGCAATTTCTTTTAGTTTTGATTTGTTCTTGGTGAGTATTTGTTTGGCAACGGTATAAGCCCGCTGAATAATGTTATGTACCTCTTCATCTATGTCTTGAGCGACCTTGTCGCCATAATCTCTTTGTTCGCTAATTTCACGCCCTAAGAAAACAAGTTCGTGTCTTTGTCCAAAAGTTCGTGGCCCTAACTTATCGCTCATTCCATATTCAGTAACCATCTTCCTGGCTAACTTAGTTGCCTCGGCTAAATCGTTTTGTGCTCCTGTTGTTATTTCCCCAAATCTGATTTCCTCAGCAACGCGTCCACCTAGGCTTACTGCCAATCGGTCGTCAAATTGAGAACGAGACCACAAATAGCGATCCTCAGTGGGGAGGAAGCGTGTCCAACCTCCTGTGGCTCCCCGAGCGATGATGGTGACTTTGTGCACGGGGTCGGTGTTGGGCAGCATTCTGGCGGTTAATGCGTGTCCGCTTTCGTGATAGGCTGTGATTTCCTTTTCCCTGGGGCTTATTCTTCGGCTTCTCTTTTCTGGGCCAGCAATCACCCGGTCTATAGACTCCTCAAGTTCTTGCATCTGGATATCCTTCTTGTCATGCCGGGCAGCTAAAATAGCTGCCTCATTAAGTAAGTTAGCTAAATCAGCGCCGCTGAAGCCGGGTGTCTCCTTGGCTATTGTTTCTAAGTTGGCTTCTTTGGCTAATGGCTTGTCTTTTGCATGTATCTCCAGGATGGCTTTGCGGCCATTAATGTCTGGTAAATCTACTACAATATGACGATCAAAGCGGCCAGGGCGTAGTAACGCTGGATCGAGAACATCAGGTCGATTGGTAGCAGCGAGGACAATGATATTAGTATTGGTATCGAAACCGTCCATCTCGGACAGAATTTGATTTAAAGTTTGCTCTCTTTCATCATGTCCTCCGCCTAAACCGGCGCCACGGTGTCGCCCTACAGCATCAATTTCGTCCATGAAGACTATGCATGGAGCGTTACGTTTAGCCTGTTCAAAAAGATCCCTTACTCTGGCCGCACCAACGCCGACAAACATCTCCACGAATTCGCTACCACTAATGGAGTAAAAAGGCACTTCGGCTTCCCCTGCTATAGCCTTGGCCAATAGAGTTTTGCCTGTTCCCGGTGGTCCTACCAGGAGCACGCCTCTAGGTATGCGGCCGCCTAACGTGCGGAATTTCTCAGGTGATTTGAGAAATTCTACTATTTCTTGAACTTCTTCCTTTGCTTCCTCAATCCCAGCAACATCAGCAAAAGTCATACCAGGTTTATTGCCGGAACTTAGTCTGGCGCGACTTCTACCGAAATTTAGAGCTTGCGTGCCAGCTCCACGGGCTGAACGGAATAGAAAATAGAATAGTGCTCCAAGCAACACGATTGGTAAGATAACTGACAGAGCTATCGCTCCCCAGTTGGTGCTGGTAGGCTCAACATTGATTTCCACTGTACTAAGATCTATGCCTTCCTCTTGTAGTAATTCTCGTAAGTCAGCGTAGCTGCCACCGAACCCCGACTTAAAGATTTTTTTGCTGTCTTGATAGCCAATCATGTTCCCATCATCCAATGTGATAGCATCAATTCTCCCATCTTTGACTATTCCTATAAATTCATCGGTCGTTACAGGTTGGGGGGTACTATTGCGCTGTAGAGCGACGAATACCAAGGTTGATATAGCCACCAGAAGCAGCAAATAAACGAAACTATTGCGCCTCGATTTTATTTTCATATTCATATTTAATTCACCCTTATTATAGCAGAGGTGCTATGAATAAAAAAATTGCAGACTGCATGGTAATCAGTGAGAAGACACGAAGTAAGATTGACTTGGTAGAAAACTCAAGGAAATCTTTAATGAGTGCTGCTTTCGCAGTTGGATGTGAAGGAGGTGCGCCAACAGGAATCTAGGTTCACAAGGAAACAATCGTGAAAGTGAGGGGATATATGAGCATACAAACATTCATAATCTGTATAATATACAGGAGGGATGCATTTTAGCGAGAGTATTCCGTGTAGAATGAGTTATGTGAAATGGCCTCGCTCCTTGGATCAGAATGAGAATAGGGTGCTAATAACAAATTTTGGTAGATATGATGGCCATGAATGCCACTAATAATTTAATGCAGCAAAGGAGATTACATATGTATGGTAAAAAGATAATTGCTGGGTTAAATTCCATGTCATTGGCTTTGGTAACCTTTGTGTACATTATGACCACTTTGGTAATAACCACCGCTTTGAAAGTGTTGCGTTAGGAGATCTGCCGGGTTTACGAGAGCAGGTTAGAGATGGTATATTTCAGCCCAGTGTGCTACAAGCATTTAAGGTAAACCCAAGCTGACTCTCATTTCGAGTTACGGAGTGGTGGAAGCCAGGGGAGATGGTCGATATCAATGGGCGCCAGTTAAAGGTGCTTCATCTGCCAGGGCATTCAGAAGATTTGATCGCTCTTTTAGATATTGATCGCCACCAAATTTTCACGGGAGATTTTATTTACCCTGATGAACTTATAGCTTTTGGGCTAGGAGCAAGTATCCAGCAATGCCTGAGGAGTATTCGATATTTAATCAACGAAACAAGCGGCGAAGAGACTCTATGCGGAGCTCACACATGCTCGGAACACCTCTCCCCATTTCTCAAATGCGAGGCACTAGCTGAGCTGGATGTTGCACTGGAGAAAATCATGCGAGGTAATTTAGAGTGGGAACGCGAGTTTCTTTTCCGGAGGTATCCAATAAACCCTTACATGTCAATTATTACAACTGGCTCTATCAATGGAAGGGGTGATTAAAGGGAGTTTATAGTGGGTCAATTAAAAAAGTGGTATAATAGATATAACATAAATAAAAGGGGGTTAGTCTTTTCTGGAAGCGGAAGAAATAGCGCGTTTAGCTACAAAAGTTGCTTCTGAGAAGCAAGCAAGCGATATTGTGATGCTAGATCTTCGGGGGCTGTGTTCGTTTGCAGATTTTTTTGTTATTTGTAATGGAGATACCAAGCGTCATATTGAAGCTGTGTGGCGGGGTATCATTGATGAAATGAAGAAAAATGGGGTGGTATCTCATCATAATGAGGGCACTTCGGATTCAGGTTGGGTGCTTGTTGACTTCGGGTCGGTGGTTGTTCACATATTTACATCAGCAGAACGGGATTATTACCAGCTAGATAAATTTTGGGGTAAGGCAATGCCTGTACTCAGAATCCAATAAATGAATTCTAGCCAATCCACTTGTTAATATCTTTGTGATAATCGATAATTTCCTCTGTTGAGAAAAAGAGCTCAATTTCCTTAGAAGCATTCTCTGCTGAATCGGAGCCGTGAACTAGGTTGTGTTCGATATCGAGGCCAAAGTCGCCCCTAATTGTGCCTGCCTGGGCTTTAACTGGATCAGTTTCGCCCATTGTTCGTCTTATTACCCCCACTGCATCTTTCCCTTGAAAAACAATAGCGATGGTAGGGCTGGAGGTAATGAAATCCACTAACCTGTCAAAAAAAGCTTTGCCTTTGTGAATAGCATAGTGGCGCTGAGCTAGGCTCTTATCCATTTGCAGCATTTTCATAGCTATAATTTTGAGCCCTTTTCTTTCAAGGCGAGTGACTATTTCCCCGGCTAACCCCCTTTGCATAGCATCGGGTTTGATAAGTACTAAGCTTTTCTCCATCTTCCCTCCAGGCTAAATCCTTTGAATCAGGGTAATTAGATCCATATCTTCTAAAGAATCAACTATTTTATCAGCTTTTCCAAGATCTTCTTTAGGATGAGTATTGGTTACCGCTAGGCATCTCATTCCGGCAGCCTTAGCTGCTTCAATACCGAAGGGGGAGTCTTCAATTACAATGCAGTTTTCAGGTCGAGTTTCTAGTTTTTCCGCGGCCAAAAGATATATCTGGGGATTCGGCTTACTTTCAGTTACTTCATGACCAGAAACAATGCAGTTGAAATATCCTCCTATGTTGAATTCGTTATTGAGTAAATCTATGTTTTCTTTTGGTGCTGAAGAAACCAGGGCTAATTTGAAGTTTCCCCTTTTAATCATATTCAGTAGCTTAATTACTCCGGGAAGTGGTCTTGTATTGCCCTTAGCTTTCTCTCGAAAACTTGTCTCTTTTTCTTGTGCTATAGCCTTGATATCCTCTTTAGACAATCCTTCGCCTAGGATCTTATGAATTATGAAGTCGTTTCTGGTGCCAAAGAGTTTGGTAAAATCCTGCTTAGTAAAGTTTGGCCTCCTTTTGGAAAAAGCTTCTTGCCAAGCAGTAAAGTGAAATGAGTTAGAATCAGCGATAACCCCATCCATATCCCATAGAACTGCCTTTTTTGACCATCTCCAAACGTAGAATAGGGAGCTACCTTCAGCTATAACCGTGTTATCCTTAAGAGCAAGCATTCCCTTGGTTTCTACCAGCCTCTTTGTCAATTTGGTAACCCAAGCAGAAATTTGGATTGACTCTCCGGTGGGCGCTACGTGTCGAAACCTTATCTCACTTTTCGTAGTAACGCCAAAATCAATTCCATGGCAGAGAATGGCATAAGCGGTTACCTCATCAAGGAGGGTGTACAAAATGCCCCCGTGGGTGGCATTTTTCCAGCCTTGGTGGAATTCTCCTGGAATGAACTTTGCTGTGACCTTTTCTCCATCATAAACGGGTTCCAGTTTTAGCCCTATGGGGTTATCTTGACCACAAGCAAAGCAAAGCTTGCTTCCAGCGAGATTAAGGTCTAATTTTGGAATTTCCACCTGTAATCCTCCTTTCCTTGGGCTTCGTTATGTGGGGAGGGCGAAGATACAGAGGTTGTAAAGTGGCTGGATTGTCCTGTTCTCCTTTGCTCAACTTTTGCCAGCCCAATATGGCTAAGAAGCTAGCCTGAGGCAGTATACTAGTTTGTGGTATTATAGCTCGTTTGCCTAGGTTTTGTTGTATTTCAGTTACCGTGTTAGGCGGGGTTTCACCACAAAAAAGTGTTTCACGATGTACTTGCTGGCATAAAGCATCGAGGGTGGTTAAATGTTCTTTTTCCAAGCAGCGCCATTGGTCACTTTTTTGTTGATAAAGGGCAGTGGCAATTTCCGCGCCACCAACTTTGTGAATGGGACATATGGGCAGACCAGTATGAGCAAAGGGATAAGCTTCATTTTCTAAGGTGCTTATGCCAAGCAAAGGAATATTTAATGAGAAAGCTAGCCCTTTGGCTACGCCTATTCCTACTCGCAGCCCATTAAAACTCCCTGGGCCTTTGGCTACTATGACCGCCTCTATGGAATTTGGTTTTATTTTAGCTTGTTGTAATAGACGAACCAAATTTGGCAACAGTTTCACAGTGTGGTTTTGAGCCGATTGCCAGGTTAGCCCGGTTAGAATCTCCCCTTTATGAGATAGGGCAATGCTAGCAGTGTTGGAGGAGGTATCTATGGCTAACTCCACACCTTTTCCTTGTCTAAAACCGATTTGAGCTCTCTTATTAATCCTGAGTAGCGCTCACCTTTGGCTTCAAGATAGATAGTGCGTTCTGTCTCGCATTTAGAGACATAGTTAAGTTGTATGAGTAAATTGTTTTGTGGTAATAGTTGTAGCCCCCTTTCTGCCCATTCAATTACGCAGACTCCTTCGTTGTAGAGAAGTTCATCCAATCCTAGGTTAGCAATTTCCTCAATATTATCAAGGCGGTAGAGATCAATGTGGTATAAACGAAGCCTTCCGTTATATTGCCTGACTATGACAAAAGATGGGCTGAAAGCGTTCTCCTTAATGCCCAGCCCCTGTGTAATGCCCTGGACGAGGCAAGTTTTGCCTGTTCCCAAATCACCCATAAGCAGAAAAGCGTCACCTTCTTGGGCTAGCTTACCTAAGTGGCTTCCTAGAAGTTGAGTTTG
>JAGMDB010000054.1 GCA_023128875.1 Dehalococcoidia bacterium
TCCCTTTAGTGTTTAGCAAGATTACTCGATCTGGAAGGGTTTCTTCCACTATGTCGCCGATTATAGCTATGGGACAGTCTAGAGCTTGTTTGGCTTGGTCAATAATGCTTTTGTCAGCGGTGAAAAGTAGCTCATAGTCCTCTCCTCCATATAGAGCTAATTCATGATAGTTTGGGAAGTTAGCTTTGACCAAGGGATGTGTGGGGACTTGCTCCATTTTTATTTTGGCACCGACTTTGCTAGCCTCACATATGTGGCCAAGGTCAGCGATTAGTCCGTCGCTTATATCTATAGCGGTCTTGACCCCATGCTGGGCTAGAATCTGTCCCTCTCTTATTCTAGGTACAGGTTGAAGGTGAGCTCTTCTTAGGATGCTGGCTGTCTGAGTGTCTAAGTTAATGTTTTCCTTGAACATTTTCAAACCTGCCGCTGATAGCCCTAAGGGTCCTGTAACAGCTACCTGGTCGCCAGGTGTGGCTGTTGACCTTCTAAGTATGGATTTGGTTTTTGAGTTGCCCAGGACAGTAACAGTGATAACTATATTGGGGGCAGTAGTGATGTTGCCTCCAGCTATGGCTACCCCAAATTCTGCGGCTGAGGATGCTATGCTGTGGCAAAACTGAGAGATATTTTCCGTTTCAAGTTCACCGGGCAAAGCTAGGGAAATCAAGGCGTATTTTGGAGTGCCCCCCATAGCAGCTATGTCACTTAAGTTTACTGCTAATGCCTTCCAACCTAATTCCTCCCAGGTAGTATTGTTTAGGTCAAAGTGGATACCTTGGACTAAGCTGTCTGTAGTAGCCAGTTGGATGTAGTTATCGCCTTGCCAGGCGGCAGCGTCATCACCAATACCAACTAACAATTGCTGCCATGAAGCCTGCTGAAGATCCTTGGATTTATTAGTGATGTTGCGTACGAGGTTAATTAAAGCAAATTCACCCAACTCCGATAGTTTCATACTCGAGAGTATAGCATTAGCTTCAGCGTAGCTTCAACTTTAACAATCTAGACTGCTAATGCTATAGTTTGCCATCATGAGACATGCTATTCTTGGTGATATTCATGCTAATTTAGCTGCTTTCCAAGCTGTGCTTGAGGATATAGAAACTAGAGGGGGATTTGATGAGATATGGTGTTTAGGGGATATAGTAGGATATGGCCCTGAGCCCCATGCTTGCATTGAGCTGTTGCAGCAATATAAGAGCGCTTGTGTTGTTGGTAATCATGATTGGGCTGCTATTGGCAGGATTGATATTTTGGATTTCAATCCTGATGCTGCCAGGGCCTGCCGGTGGACGGCAAAACAACTAACTACCGAGGATGCAGATTACTTGCAAAGCCTTGCTGTTAAACTAACGCGAGGCGATTTTACTCTGGTTCATGGCAGCCCTCGACAGCCTATCTGGGAATATTTGCTCTCAGTGGATGGTGCCAAGGATAATTTTAGCGATTTTGATACCAGATTCTGCCTTGTAGGACATTCCCACGTGCCACTAATTTTTCGGCAGACTAAAGATGGCAATTGCTTTGTGACAGAAATCCCTGATACAATAAGCTTGGAGTATGAAAAGCACCGCTTAATTATCAACCCTGGCGGTGTAGGCCAACCTCGTGATGGCGACCCCAGGGCGAGTTATGCTATTTATGATAGTGATGCTCAAGTCATATATCATTATCGTGTTGATTATGATATTGCAGTTACCCAAAAGAAAATGGTGGAATACGGTTTACCTTTGCCACTAGCTCTTCGCTTAAATTATGGTCATTAGCATGTTATAATACAGGGGAATTTGTTTTATGGTGTCTAGAAGTGAGTAAGTATGAATTGGTGACAGTGATTAGTCCTGAAATTGATGAAGGAAAAGCGTCCGAAATCACGGACAAAGTGAACCGGTTTATTAGTGAGAGAGGAGGAGTTGTGGAAGAGACCAAGCAGTGGGGACGAAAGAAGCTAGCTTATCCGATAAAACGGTTTATGGAGGCTGATTACACCTTGACTCTTTTTAAGTTAGAGTCAAAATTGGTTAAGGAATTTGAAGCAGATCTTAGAACTTCGGGAGAGATTCTGAGACATCTTGTAGTGAAAGTAGGAGAGGAATAAATGGCAAGCTTAAACAAAATCATTCTCATAGGCAATGTCGGTGCTGACCCTGAGATGCGATATACACCGGATGGCAACCCAGTCACTTCCTTTCGTGTGGCTACCAATTATCGTTATACTGGCGCCAATGATGAACCAAAGGAAGAGACAGAGTGGTTTAAGGTAATTGCGTGGCGTAAACTGGCTGAACAGTGCAACCAATTCTTGGTTAAAGGACGCCAAGTTTATGTTGAGGGGAGATTACGTACCCGCAATTGGGAAGGGCAGGATGGGCAGAAGCGAGTTAGTGTTGAGGTAGTGGCAAACAGGGTAATTTTTCTTGGTAAACGGGCATTGGCCTCTCTCCCAGAGGAGGGTGAAGTTGAACCTGAGGACTTGCCTTTTAATTAATGTGAAGGAGTTGGAAATTGGTTAACGCTGGAGAGATAAGGAAACCGAGAAATTTTGTTCGGAGACCAGCGGTTTGCCCTTTTTGCACGGGGAAGGCGAGTATAGATTATAAAAATGCCTCTGTTTTATCACAGTATGTCTCCAGCCGCGGCAAAATCGGGTCGCGGCGGAGAACTAAGGCTTGTGCTAAACACCAACGGAAATTGGCACAAGCCATAAAGAGAGCTCGATTTTTGGCCCTATTACCTTATGCACCAAGCCACATTTGGAAAACAGGTGGTGTAGGCTTGCGTCGATCGATGTCTTAAACTAACTGCACATGCCAAAGCGTACTTACCAGCCAAAAAAAATCCCTCGCAAGCGTAAATTGGGCTTCCGTGCTAGGCTGGCTACTCGTGGTGGCAGGAAAGTGCTCAAGGCAAGACGCCTTAAGGGGCGACGGAGGTTAACTCCAGTTTAGTTGTATCTTTATGAAGGCACATTGGGCTTTAACCGAAGGAGCACAATATGCGTTGGTTTACCAGAAGGGGAGCACATATATAGATAATTTAATTGTGATGAAAATATTGCCTAATGGGTTGGATTTAAGTAGGTATGGATTCTCAGTAACTAAGAAAGTGGGCAAAGCGGTACAACGCAACCGATTGAAGCGCTTGCTTAGACAGATACTAAAGGCCCAACTGATAAAACCAGGGTGGGATATTGTCTTTATTGTTCGACGGCAAGTAGGTGCTGTTGGATACCATGAGTTAGAAAAGGCAATAACTAATTTATTGGGTCAAGCATGTTTACTATAGGGAAGTAGTGAAGCAACTAGCGCTGAAGTTAATTAAACTATATCAGGCAACAGCATCAGAGGTTACTCCTCACTCTTGCCGCTTCCAACCTACATGTTCTCACTATGCCCAGGCTGCGATTGGGAGATATGGGCTTGGTAAAGGTAGTTGGCTAACACTTAAGCGATTAGCCCGCTGTAATCCATTTTTTGAGGGTGGCTATGATCCTGTGCCTTAGTTCGACGTTCTAGTGTATTGAAATGAAGATCAAAATATTAATTGTGCTGGGCATTTTTTGCTTGCTTGTCTTAGGTGCTGGTGGTTGTATAGGAGGGCAAGCAAAACCTCAAGGGTTCTCTGGAGTTATGTCTTATGATGAGATTCTCTATTTAGGCTCTATGGATGGCAAAATAATGGCGATAAATCCTTCAGCACGAGATCAGGAGCTGAATTTCCCTTCCTTGTCTAATGGAGAATGGTCCTTCGCTTTTACTATGCCTTCTAAAGGTATGGCGTGTGGCAGTTCATCTGTATCAATTGTTATATATGGCACACCTGTCATGGCAAATGGCCTGGTTTGTATTGGCATCTACAATGGAAAGGTGTTAATGATAAATCCTTCAGCTAGGAGTCAAAATTTGTCCTTCCCACAAGGAAGGAGTGGTGAGTGGTCTTACCCTAGAACGGATGATGCAATAGAGCCTATTGTGGGCAGCCCTGTGGTAGCCAATGACACCATCTATGTGTGTAGCTCAGATAGTAGAGTCTATGCTTTGGATATGACTTATGGCGATGAAAAGTGGAGATCTGTCCCTCTGGATGGCAAGTTATGGACGACGCCACTGGTTGATGGAGATACCATATATGTGAGTACTTTTGATGGACATATCTATGCTTTGTCAATCAATGATGGTAGTTTATTACCCTGGGTTTTTGAGGCAAAGGTGGGATTTGTTTCGCCTCTAGGGATGTATAAAGGTACTATGTTTGTAGGCTCCTTCGACCGTAACCTCTATGCAGTGAAAGTGGGTGATGATAAACCGTTGTGGGGATTCACAGGTGGTAATTGGTTTTGGGCAACTCCTGTGGTTAGTGAAGATATTGTTTATGCTGGCTGCCTCGACGGTAAATTGTATGCCATCAGTAGCGAGACAGGTGAGGAATTATGGAGATTCGATGCTGGAAGCGGCATCGTTTCGTCACCGGTCATGGCAAACGATTTGCTAGTGGTAACCTGCGAATCTGGTAATGTATATCTTGTCAATGTGCAGACAGGCGAAGGCAGGCGAATAAAAAATCCAGATGATCCCCAAAGTGCCGATAGACCATCCATTGATGCTTCTATCCGAGGGCATCTTTGTGTGCTGGATGGTATAGTCTATATCGGTGCTCAAGATAATCGTCTCTACGCTGTAGATATTGACCGAGGGAAAATAGATTGGAAATTCCCCTTGGCTGTTGAATAAAGGTTTCTAGATATGGTGAATTTATGGAATTTGATTATTCTTAACCCAATGCTTAATGGGTTGGTTGCTTTGTCCAGTCTTTTGCCTGAGGCAGTAGAGTTTGGTCTGGCTATTATTATCCTTACCGTTGTGGTTCGCTTGATACTCATGCCTCTCACCTTAAGGCAACTGAATTCTACCAAAGCCTTGCAAAGTATGCAGCCCAAGATTCAGGAGCTGCAGAAGAAATACGGCAGGGATAAGCGAAAACTTCAGCAAGAAATGGCGAAAATCTATAAAGGGGCTGGTGTTAATCCTGCAGGTTGTGTATGGCCTATGTTAATCCAGTTTCCTATCTGGATTGCTCTTTATCAATCCATTATGAGAGCCCTGGCTACTGCTCCGGAGAATTTGCTTGACTTATCTAGGCACCTTTATTCCTGGCAAATAGTAAATCAAGCAATTCCATTAAACAGTTATTTCTTGGGGCTTAATTTGGGGCAGCAAAGTAGTAGTGCAGGAATTGGCGGTCTAATTTTAGCTATTCTAGTTGGTGGTACAATGTGGGTGCAGCAGAAAATGACGACCGCGCCGTCTGCTGACCCAAAACAGCAGTCCCAAAGTGGTATGATGTTGCTAATGATGCCGCTCATGTTTGGCATGTTTGCTTTGATGTTTCCTAGTGGCTTAGCCCTTTATTGGCTGGCTTCCAATGTGATTGGTGTCGTAACTCAGTATTTCATTGGTGGGGGTTGGGGTTATTTAGTATCTTCCTCTCACACGTAATCAATGCCGAAACAGATGGGGAGAAAGCACACTAAAAGTAACGTTGTGTTGCACTGAGGCAAATTGCTGAAAGTGAGGACTTAAAAGATGGAAGAGCTGGAGATAACTGCTGAAACAGTGGAAGAAGCAACCAAGGAGGCAGAAAAGCAGCTAGGGGCAAATCGTGATCAAATTGAGACAGTAGTTATACGGGAGGGCAAGTCAGGATTTTTTGGGATTGGGAGTGAAGAGGCTGTAATTAAAGTAAAACCGTTAGCTAGGCCAGACAAAGACGTTGAGGTGGCCATAGACGTGTTGGAAACCTTGCTTAGGTTAATGGGGTTAGTGGGTGGGGTTGAAACATCACGTGACGAGATGCGGCTAATTCTGAATATTGAAGGTGATGACTTGGGTATCTTGATTGGTAGAAGGGGTCAGACTTTAGCTTGCTTACAATATATCGTTAGACTCATAGTAGCTGGGCGGCTAAAGGCCTGGTTGCCATTAAATGTTGATGTTTGTGGATATAAAAAACGCCGTTGTGATTCTTTACGAGAGCTAGCCTTGAGGCTGGCGGGACAGGTGAAATTGAGGCGCCGTTCTGTGACCCTTGAACCAATGCCGCCCGCTGAACGCCGTGTTATTCATTTAGCTTTAACCAATCATCCTGATGTCATTACTCACAGCATAGGGGAAGGTACAAGTAGAAAAATTGTCATTTCGTTGAAAAGAAGCTGATCCATGTTCCACAAGGTGAGTAGTAAACCAAATTTTCCTCGAATAGAGCAGCATATCCTTCATTTTTGGAGCGAGCATGACATTTTTAATAAAAGTGTAAAAGTGAGACAAGGAGCACCGCATTTTGCCTTTTATGAAGGCCCTCCTACAGCTAATGGTAGCCCAGGGATTCACCATGTGCTAGCTCGACTGTTCAAGGATATTGTTTGCCGCTACAAGACAATGAAAGGTTACCACGTACCACGCAAGGCAGGATGGGATACCCATGGACTGCCTGTAGAGCTCGAGATAGAGAGGTCTCTTGGTTTCAGCAACAAGGCTGAAATTGAGGAATATGGTATAGCTCAATTCAATCAGAAGTGCCGGGAAAGTGTCTTTCAATACATCGGGGAATGGGAAGCTATGACTGAACGCATCGGTCATTGGTTAGATATGAAACATCCTTATACAACTTTGGATAATGGCTATATTGAATCTTGCTGGTGGATAGTGAAAAAACTATGGGATAAAGGTCTTATTTACCAAGGCTATAAGGTGACGCCACATTGCCCTAGATGTGGCACTTCACTCAGTTCCCACGAGGTAGCTCTGGGCTACCGAGATGATGCTGAGGACCCTTCAGTTTACATAAAGTTTAGACTGCATGTTCCTTCGTTGTTGAAGCGGAACTCGGCTCTTTGCTCTATTTTTGAACCTTCGTCTTTGCTTGAGAAACCTGCTTATTTTCTTGTCTGGACAACTACTCCTTGGACTTTGCCTGGCAATACTGCTTTGGCAATAGCCCCTAACGCTGAATACAGTGTAATGGAAGGGGAGCAGGATTACCTCATTCTAGCTAAAGAACTTACGGGGCAAATTGAACTTGTGGACTATAAGGAGTTGGCTATTATATCAGGAAAAACTCTTCTCTATCTTGAATACGAACCTTTGTTTAATCCGCATGATTTTGTTGTAGACCGTAAAACCTTGCCTTCTCTAAATATGCAAATGGCAAAGGAGGACTTGACCTATCCAGTGATTGGCGCTAATTTTGTCTCCTTGAAGGAAGGTACAGGCATTGTTCATATGGCTCCTGCTTTTGGTGAGGTTGACTTCGACGTGGGAATGGACAAAGGACTTGATTTCGTTCAGCCTGTGGACTTAGAGGGGAAAATCACTGGTACGTACCCCTTTGCCGGCAAATTTGTTAAGGATGCTGACCCTCTTATTCTTGATAACCTTAAATTGCGTGGTTTGCTTTACCACAGTGAGAAAATTATTCACACCTATCCGTTTTGCTGGAGATGTGATGCGCCTGTTCTCTACTATGCCAAGCGGGCGTGGTACATCAAGACGACGGCAGTAAAGGACAAGCTTATTTCTGGAAATGAGGATATAAATTGGTATCCAAATCATATTAAGTACGGCCGTTTTGGTGATTGGTTAGAAAGCAATGTTGATTGGGCTTTTTCCAGAGAGAGGTATTGGGGGACTCCCCTTAACATCTGGCACTGTTCTTCCTGCGACAACTATGAATGTGTTGGCAGCATTGGCGAATTAAAGGCGAAGCCAAATCTTAGTGGCTTAGATGTGCTTTTAGATCTGCATCGCCCTTATGTAGATAAGGTTACTTTTAGTTGCCCTAAATGTGGTGGTGAGTTACAGCGTGTTCCCGAAGTGGTTGATTGTTGGCTTGATTCAGGTGCCATGCCTATAGCCCAATGGCATTACCCTTTCGAGAATAAAGATCAATTTGAGCAAAACTTTCCTGCTGATTTTATTTGTGAGGCTATTGACCAGACGCGGGGATGGTTCTATAGCTTGCACGCCATATCTATCTTGCTGTTTGAGAGACCTTGCTTTAGAAATGTGATTTGCCTGGGACATGTTGTTGATGCGCATGGTGAGAAGATGAGTAAAACCAAGGGTAATGTAATCGATCCTGGAGCAGTGATTAATGAATATGGTGCGGATGCTCTCCGTTGGTATTTATTGACTTGTGCGCCAGCGGAAAATATTCATCGCTTCTCTATCCGAATGCTTACTGAGACCATACGGAAAGTTTTGCTCACTTTGTGGAATATTTATTCCTTTTTTACTCTCTATGCCAACATCGATCATTTTGTTCCCCAGTCTTCAGCTTCACTATCCTTTACTGAACTGGATAATTGGATTATCTCGGAGCTTAACCTACTTATAGCTGAGGTAACTAAAGCACTAGATGCTTATGAGCCTGTATCGGCGGCGCGCCATATTCAAGGCTTTGTCGATAAACTTTCCAATTGGTATGTGAGACGTAATCGCCGGCGATTCTGGAAAAGTGAGAGCGATGCTGATAAGCTAGCAGCTTATACCACTTTGTATCAGTGTTTGGTGGCCTTATCTCAACTTTTGGCTCCCTTCACCCCATTTATAGCAGAGGAACTTTATCAAAATCTGCTTCGTTCTGTTGACACTGAAGCTAAAGAGAGCGTACACCTAACTGATTTCCCTGTAGTTGATAAGGCTAAAATAGATGATAAACTGAATCGCGAAATTGATCTAATTAGGAGAATATCGAGTTTGGGTAGGGCAGCACGGGCGAAGGCAAGAATTAAAGTACGCCAGCCCTTGGCAAAGGTTGTAGCCAAGGTGGAATCTGAAGAAGAAACAGAGGTTTTAATCAAATTGGCCGCCGAAATAAAAGAAGAAATAAATGTCAAAAATATGGATTTTTCCCTTGAGGAATCTTTTTTGGATGTACCTGGCTACAGCGTGGCTGCTGATGGCCGGTATTGGGTAGCCATAAACACTGAATTGACTCCCGAGCTGGTTGCAGAGGGAATAAGTAGGGAAATCGTGCGGCACCTTCAGGTTATGCGTCGCGCTGCTAACTTCGACGTTGCTGAATACATCGTTGCTTATTACCAGGCAGCAGACTCGGTTGAACAGGTTATGACTGATTTTGCAGATTATATCAAACGGGAAACGTTATCTCGGGAACTCATTCATGGCCTTCCGCCTCACGGGTCTTACACTGAGAAACATCGTGTTTCAGGCAGCGATATTTTGCTGGCGGTTAAGCAGGTGAATTAATCTGGAGGCGGTGGACTTTCCTGTAGTTGTGCCCAGGTTGTCTTGGTATCTGTACCTCTGACAAAGGTTATCTTTACCTGCTGGTCAGTTTGGCACGTAAGTATAGCTTGGATAAGATCTTCTTTCGTGTCTATTTTTTTCTCATCGAAGCGGATGATGACATCTCTCTCTTTTAGTCCGGCAGCCTCGGCTGGGCTACCGCTAACCACTTCTACAATAAGCACCCCCTTCTCAACAGAAAGGTTGTTCACTGCGGCTATGAAGGAATCCACAGTATATAATGCTACGCCTAGCCATGGGCGCGTTACATAGCCCTGGTGGATTAAAGCTTCAATAATGGGCTTAGCACTGTTTATACTTATGGCGTAGCCCATGCCTTCTATCCCGGTTGCAGCTATTTTAACACTGGTTATGCCTACGACTTCACCTGATATGTTTACCAGCGGTCCACCACTGTTACCAGGATTGATAGCTGTGGTGGTTTGGATTAAACCTGAAAGGCTGTTTCCTTGGACGGTCACTGAAACATTTAAGCGGCTGACGATTCCTTCGCTAGCTGATATTCCTTGTCCTAGGGCATTGCCGATGGCCACTACCCAATCACCTATGACAAGCAGGTCTGAATCACCAAGGCGAGCATAAGGCAAATCTGCTGCCTCGATTTTGAGCACTGCTAAATCAGTTAGAGCATCGGTGCCTACTGTGTTGGCGGAGAAAGTCCTGCCGTCAGCTAGTTTCACTTGTACACTCTCAGCATTTTGCACTACATGATTATTGGTAACAATATATCCCTCGTACTTTTCCTCACTGCGGATTTGGAATCCAGAGCCGGCAGCAGTTTGCTTGTGTTCTTCCTGGAAAATATCATACACTACTATCTCAGTGGTAACAGAGACTACGGAGGGCATTGCCTCGCTAACGACGCTGGCAATATCAGGTAGTGGCTGAGCTGTCTGGCTGTTCTTTGAAGGAAATGTCCACTCAGGGTTGGTGTATTCACTCGAGTTACTGGGTGGAGGTGAAGTGGGTAGAGATGGAGTGGGTGACCATGGTAAGGCTAAAGAGCAGCCGCTGGAGCCTAATGTTAGGCTTAGTAGCGCTAATGCCATAAGGATATATTTGATTTTCTTTAGCATCTTGCCTGCACGGTTCAATTATATCACTGTTGCTGTTATCTGAGAATTGGGGTAGTTAGCGCGGCTCATAGTTCATTCATTTGCATTTCTGCATGAGTAGAGGATGAAGGAGGAAGTAACCCGGGTAGCTGAAGAACTAAAAGCCGATGTAAGCTTGGGCTACGAAGACGGAAGTTAGTTTGTTATAGGGGATCCGCTTCTAATAGTGGCAATTCCAACCTCAAAGAGCCAATCAAGTCAATTTCAACTGCGTGTTTCGCTCTTGCTATTGCCTTATTTACCTGTTGTGCTTGGCTAGCTCTTCCTTCAGGATTTCTATTGGCCCAACCAGTATAACTCCTGCATCTCCCTTTTGAGCAGCCAAGCCTGCCCCCTCGATTATTTCTTCCGGGGCATAATCACCACCCATCGTATCCACTGCTATCCTTACCATTTGCTAACACCAGTTATGGCAACATACCTCCCTCTTGCAATTTCAGATTAATAGCAAGCCATTGAACATTACCTCAACTATATGAATCTTTTTTCTTCTTTACTGATTATTATGGAATATTATATATGCTTCTCATTTGTAAAGCGGCAAAAAAAGATGTCTCAATAATCTATTAAATGGGAAGCGGCCAAAATTCCCGGGAATATTTAGCAAGTAGTGAAATTATGTCTGTATGACTGTATGGTGGTTGTATTTAGGAATGGCACCAGAGCAGTCCAGTGCTCCGGTGTCATTCCCTTTTTTCCTCAGCCTACCTTTGGTAGTTGAGCTAGTGCTTCCTCTATCTTCTCGGTCGGATACTCGTAGTCTTGCAGCTTACCTGAGAGATAGGCATCATAAGCAGCCATATCAACATGTCCGTGTCCGCTGTGAGCCAGCAGTATGGTTTTTGACTCGCCAGATTCTTTGCACTTGAGGGCTTCGTCAATAACCACCTTAATGGCGTGGTTTGGCTCTGGAGCGCTGATAATGCCCTCGGTGCGGGCGAACTTTACCCCGGCCTCGAAGGTGGCAGTCTGATACTCAGCCCTGGCTTCAACAAGCCCTAATTTATGAAGGTGGCAGATGATAGGTGCCATCCCGTG
>JAGMDB010000055.1 GCA_023128875.1 Dehalococcoidia bacterium
CCAGCATCAGCCAGCTCCACCGCCAAATTAAGTCCTGTCTGCCCACCCAGAGTGGGCAATAATCCCTCAGGGTGCTCCCTTTCAATTATGCGAGCCAGGACTTCCACAGTGAGCGGCTCAATGTAGGCAATATCAGCAATGCCCTCATCGGTCATAATGGTAGCTGGGTTTGAATTCACCAGCACTGTAGTAATGCCCTCTTCCCGCAGTGCCCTGCAGGCCTGAGTTCCCGAGTAGTCGAACTCTGCTGCCTGCCCGATGATTATAGGCCCTGAGCCTATAACCAATACCTTAGATATTTTAGACATTTGTTTTCCGACTCCTCACGGCCCTTATCAATCCGAAGGCTTTAAGCTCCTTAGCAACTTTAATAAAGGCTTTATCCATATTCTCCTGAGTGAAACGCTCCCAAACTTTCTCATCAATAGCGGTAGGAAATTTGGCTTCCTCCTCTAACAAATAAATCATCCTGTCAGGAAAAAGTTCCAGAGACCTACCGACTTCGATAAGGATATTCCCACGGGGGATAAACTCGCCCGTACGACCATCTACATCACCTCTTGTTGCCAAGATTACTGCGCAATCACATTGCTTCAGATAGTATTCCACATTTTTATCCTTTGACCTTCCCTCGCTGGGTTGATCCTCTACGATGATAGGAGTGACACCCAGCGCCACGAGGAAATCCTCAAGGTCATCGCGAGCAGCAGTTCTCCCACCATGGGCAATGAAAACTTTGGGGGGAGTTCCTCTCTCACCCCCCCTAACTTTTGCTACTAAGTTCCCTTGCTTATCGCACACACCCATCTCAATATCCGATCCAAGCTTGCCAATAGCTTGGTTTGTTACATCAATACAAAAACTAAGCGCCTCAACATGAGTTCGTGAGGAGGAGAGTTGGCTCAGACCCAAAAACCACATGTCAAGTTTCTGTTCCTGCTCTCCTTTGAACCTAGTTAGATACTCTTTACCAGTTAGCTCAACAATAATTGATTTGAATGCGCCGGCCTTACGGACGAGCATGTCTCGTAAGTCTTCCATATCCTTTATCTGAGACTTACTAAGCCGCTTGCTCCAGTAATTTACTCGATACCACTGGTACGATTTGAGCTCTTCAAAGAAAAGCGTCAACTCTTCTAGCAGATTTTTGCCTCGCACCAAGGACACTATTGTTCCACCTCCTTCACCATCTCCAGAAATCTCTCATAACACCACCCTACACTGTCACTGTTTCTAATCCTGCAGGACTAACCTCCTCAGGAACCAGTTCACCCGCCTTCTGTAATCCCTCAATGAAACCTTCTACGGCCTCTCTGGCCCTTTCCAGAGCTTCCTCCCTGGTTTGCCCGTAAGTAATGCACCCGGGCAAAGCTGGCACTCTGACCGTATAGCCCTCCTCACGGTAATTTGGCTCCAGAATTACGGTGTATTTTCTAGCCATCTCTACCCTCTTTAAAGTAGTTTCATAAAGTCTTCTACACTTAATTCAGCTTGCTCTAAAATGCTCTTTAGCGCCTTCTGCGGTATAACCTCCCCAGTATAGGTAGCTAAAGTGATTTGCTTTCCCGGGTAATCTAAATGCCTATAGTAGAAATGTGAGCATCGGGAGTGATGCAGATACCAGCCAGCTCGAAGGAAAGCTTTTTCTACTTGCCTCCCTGTGATTCTAGGCATTTTGGGACTCATCTTTGCCCGCCCTCCACCATATCCAAAAACCTCTCAAATAGATACACATTGTCCTGTGGCCCAGGGGAAGCTTCGGGGTGGTATTGAATAGATAGAATGGGTAAATCTCGGTGACGCAAGCCTTCCACCGTGCCATCGTTTAAGTTTATATGGCTGACTTCCAGCCCCTCTGGCAAAGTATCTGGGTCTATGGCATAACCATGATTCTGAGCGGTGATATATACCTTGCCTGTAGCTAAATCACGCACTGGATGATTACCACCACGATGCCCAAACTTGAGTTTGAATGTCCTGGCTCCCAAGGCTCGACTTATAAGTTGATGCCCCAGACATATTCCCATCATTGGCTTTTTGCCTACAAGCTTTCTTACGGTGTCCGTTATAGCATTAAGGAGAGATGGGTCGCCAGGGCCAGGGGAAAGAACAATGCCGTCTGGCTTTAAGGCTGAAATATATTCGGCTGAGGCGCTGCAGGGAATGACCGTCACCCGGCAGCCAAGTTGACGCAAAATACGCAATGTATTGTATTTCAAGCCCAAGTCGATAATCACAATATGATGATTGCCTCGCTTCTCCTCCGTGGAATCTGCCCCGTGCAAGATTCTTCGGCCGCTGCGCCCTCTCAGAATGGCAGGAGGCGGAGGGTTGAATGTCAGAGCTTCGGCTCGCAATGGCAACGCTTGAGCATCACTCCTGCCTGATTGCCATTCATACGACTTATCAGTAGTAACCTGATGAACAAAATCAACAGAGTCATATTTAGGCATACCTCTTAGCTCCTGTAACGCTTCTGCAGCAGTCATTTCCGATGTAATGATACCCATCATCACTCCGGTGGAGCGTATATGCCGTGTTAAAGCACGAGTATCTATTCCACTAATGCCAGGGATACCATTTGACAACAGAAACTCATGTAGAGTGCTGCTGCTTTGCCAGTGACTGGGTTGGGAGCAAGATTCTCTAACCGCCAAGCCCCTAACCTGAATTTGCCTGGACTCGAAATCGGTTTCGCAAATGCCATAATTGCCAACGAGAGGGTAAGTGGGCACTAAAACCTGACCGGCGAAAGACGGGTCGGTAAGCATCTCTTGGTAACCAGTCATACTGGTATCGAACACTACTTCACCATACGTAGTAATCTCAGCACCAAAAGAATAGCCTTCATAAACCGAAGCATCTTCAAGAAGCAATATGGTTCTTTTAGCCATGCACGGCTTCCACTCTTACTGAATCGTCCTTATAAACTATACGGCCATCAA
>JAGMDB010000056.1 GCA_023128875.1 Dehalococcoidia bacterium
GGTCCCAGGCTGCTGATAGTCCTGCAGGACCGGCGCCTATGATCGCTACCTTTTCTTTCCTCTTCTCTCTTATCTGAGGGATGCATTCAAGTCCGTGGTCAAATGCATAGTCAGCGGCGAATCTCTTCAGGTGCCTGATTGCAATAGGTTCCTCGATTTGAGTTCGTCGGCATTTGCCTTCGCAGGGATGGTGACATACGCGTCCAACACTCAACGGGAATGGAAGCCGTTGCATAATGGTGTCATAGGCTTTCTCGAATTCGCCCGCTTTTATGAGGGCAATATATCCCGGGACATCTAGGCCAACAGGACATGCATGCTGACATGGTGCCTTGAATAGAGCCTGGCAGACCACAGCCGGGCACCTCTTGTCTATGATATGTGCTTCATATTCCTCTCTAAAATGCCGAAGTGTGGTCAGCACTGGGTTGGGTGCTGTTTGTCCCAGGCCACAGATAGAGGCCGAACCGACCATTTCACCCAGCTCTTCTAGTATTGCGAGATCTTCCATCGTGCCTTTGCCGTCTGTGATCTTGGTCAGGAGTTCAAGCATCTTGGGTATTCCGGCACGGCAGGGAGTGCATTTCCCGCAAGACTCGTCCCTGGTAAATTGGAGAAAGAACTTGGCGACGTCGACCATGCAACTATCCTCATCCATTACCACTAGTCCGCCCGAGCCCATGATAGCTCCCAGTGCGGTGACAGCCTCATAGTCGACGGGGGTATTTAAGTGCTCGATAGGGATGACGCCGCCTGATGGGCCACCTATCTGTACTGCCCTGTACTTCTTTCCATTCGGTATACCGCCGCCGATATCAAATACAATCTTGCCCAGGCTAGTACCCAGAGGGACTTCAACCAGGCCGGTGTTCTTCACCTTGCCAACCAGACACAAGGTCTTTGTGCCCTTGCTGGTTGCCGTGCCCACGCTGCCAAACCATTCAGCTCCTTTCCAGATTATCTGTGGGACGTTTGACCAGGTTTCCACGTTGTTGAGCGTGGTTGGTTTGTCGAAAAGCCCTTTGTTGGCTGGAAAAGGTGGTCGCTGGCGAGGGTTTCCTCGTTTTCCTTCGATTGAGATCAGGAGAGCTGTTTCTTCGCCGCAGACAAAGGCACCGGCCCCCGGGAATATATCCAGGTCGAATTCAAAGCTGGTTCCCAGGATGTTTTTACCCAGCAGGCCATATTTTCGGGCCTGGTTTATAGCGTGACTTAATGTTTCGATAGCGAGGGGATATTCAGCGCGGACGTATGCATAACCTTGGCGCACATTGCCTATGGCATAGGCTCCTATGGCCATACCCTCGACTATTGAATGTGGGTTACCTTCGAGAACAGCTCGGTTCATATAGGCGCCGGGGTCACCTTCGTCACCGTTGCAGACAACGTATTTTTCATCGCCCTGAGCATTGCGGACAAATGTCCACTTCGTAGCTGTTGGGAAACCTGCTCCTCCTCGGCCTCTCAAGCCAGCCTTTCCCATTTCTGCGATAACGTCCTCCGGCTTCATCTGGGTCAGTGCTTTAGCCAGCGCTTGATAGCCGTCTCGGGCGATGTATTCTTCGATGCTCATCGGGTCGAGGTCCTGGTTATGCATTATTCTTATCTCTTGCAGCTTGAGCAAGGGGTCATCGGGGTTCAGTTTCCATTCGTCCACTATCTTATCTTTAATGAGGTGCTCCTCGACGATCTTTGGAACTTTGTCCTCGGAGAGGTCATAATAAGTAGTCTCGCCTTTTATGGGATGAACAATTGTGACTACTGGCTCTCGGTCGCACAAGCCAATGCAGGCTGCCTTTAATATGGTGACATCTGCTAAGTTACGGCTTTCGATCTCTCGTTGAAAAGCTTCAAGAACTTTGTTTGCGCCTGAAGATATACCACATGTTCCAAGATGAACCTTTACCTGGGTCTTCTTTTCTCGTTGTGACAGTTTCTTGCGAATTTGGTCTCTAAGCTTGGTTAATTCCTCTACCGACGCAAGTCGTTTCATTGTACGTACTCTCCTATCGATACGAACTCAGGATAGCTTTTAGCTGGCTGGGCTTCACTCTCCTATGTATATCCTCGTTGATGGCTAACACCGGAGATAGGCCGCAGCAGCCAAGGCATCTCACCGTCTCCAATGAGAATTTGCCGTCAGATGCGATTCCACCAGACTCGAGGTCAAAATCTTTCTTGAAAGCATCGAGGATTCTCTGTCCCCCCTTGACGTAGCAACTGGTGCCCAGGCACACCTGAATGACATACTTGCCTTTTGGCACCATCGAGAAAAACGAATAGAAGCTCGTTATTCCATACAGCTCGCTCAGAGGGATTCTCATTTCCCTGGATATTGTTTCCAGGACCTCACGCGGTAGATAGCCAATGAGCCCCTGCACCTTTTGCAGTACCCGAATCGGCGCTCCCGCTTGTCCATCAGTAGCTTCTATTATTTCTTTAATTTGCTGCCATGTTTTACTGTCTATAGCTTTCCTTTCGTTTTCTTTGGTTGGTTCAGTTTTTGCTGATTGCTTCAATATCACCTCCTGAAACATGACTGATTTGTGTTCATGAAGTAGTCTAACAGGGATGTGCTAAATGACATCCCTCTGGATTTTGGCTCTAGTCGCGCAGGCACTAGTCTAAAAGGAGGGACTCGCATATCTAGTTGGGCTAAATGTAGCTCATGAAGCCGCGCAATTATACCACCTAACTTTACCCGATGCAAATAGGTGTGGTGCTTCTCTTAACCGAAAATGGTTATAATTGCTTTGCTTGTTCGTAGCGGCTTATGTTGCAAGTCAGTGAGAATCTACTATTGCATGCTTGGAAAATTGTAGCAATGAGTCGTTGTTAAACTGGGATCCAGTATATAACTTCATTTTGAATCTCAATCTATACAAGGAGGTTAAATATGTGGAAAACTGAAGCCACGGGAGTTGCACATGTGGAGACGGCAGTAAGACAATGTCTTCCCCCCTGTGAGATCAAATGCCCGATAAATGAGGATATCCAACGGACAAACGTGCTGATTTCTCTTCTCCCTGAAGATATGGATTCGGCAAGAGAAGGTATAATCCAGATTAGCGATTACCTCTATGAAAGAAATCCATTCTTTAACATTTGCGGTTACATCTGTGGAATTTGTGAACTGGAGTGCAACTATCTTAAAAAGGGGGGTGCAATTAAGAGGAGGCTCCTTAAGAGATTCTTGTCGGATGTGTATACGGATCATCTAAAGGAAGTGAGGGAATTTGAGATAGTTAAGAATAAGGAAGCGGTGGCTATCATAGGTGGTGGCCCGGGTGGGCTGATGTGTGCATACCATTTAGGCAAGAGGGGCTATAACGCAACGGTCTTCGAAGCTTCTGACCGGCTCGGCGGAGCACTGTGGCTGGTCCCAGATTATCGCTTGCCCAAGGATGTTCTTCAGACTACGGTTGAGAACCTCGTTAGAATTGCTGGCATAGACGTCAGGTATAACAGCAAGCTGGGGGTGGGGGATTTGACACTGGAGCGACTGAAGAACGATGGCTATAAGGCAGTCTTCCTCGCAACTGGGTTGCCATTTCCCAGGGTGCTGACTTTTGAGGGACAATCTTTGGAGGGGCAGGACCTGGCCGGTGTTATGTATGGTCACAATTATCTGTATGAAGTCAGTCACAATAATATCGCCCCAGATTATTTCAAAGGCAAAAGAGTCATTGTCATGGGTGGGGGGAATGTAGCCTTTGATGTGGCCAGGTCAGCTAAGAGGCACGGCGCAGAGGTCACTGTCGTAGCTCTGGAACGTAATGATAAAGACCATAGAGATGGTATACCTGCCGACGAGCAGGAAATCCGTGGGGCTTGGGAGGAGGGCATAAAAATAATCTATAGCCGTGGTGTGAGAAGAATCATCGGAGAGAGGGGCAGATTTAGGGGAATCAACTGCCCGGCTTGCGTCAGCGTCTTTGACGAGGAAGGGTTCAATCCCAAATTTGATTGTGCGGACTGTATAGACTTGGAGGGGGATATACTCATAATCACAGTAGGGCAGGCTCCTGATAGGTCCCTCCTTCAGAAGGAAGACCTTCTGGATGAATGTGGTAGATTTGATGTTGACCATCTAACATTGCAGGGCGTGAACAAGCCTTGGGTATTTGTAGGCGGTGACGTTAGAAGAGTCGGCTTTATGGTTGAAGCTATGGGTGAGGGGCTTGTGGCTGCTGAATCAGTTGACAGATATCTACGGGGGGTGGACATGAGGGAGGGGCGAAGAAGAGATTATGAGGGATATCAAATTCCTCGGAGGAGAGACTATAAGCGTGAGCCCGAGGTGCCCTGGATGCCGCCAGAGGACAGAATGCACTTCAAGATTTTTGAGCAGGGCTTTACACTCAAAGAGGCGATAGAAGAAGCGAGAAGATGTGTTACTTGCGGGCCATGTCTGTCTTGCAAAGCATGCATCTCGATTGGTTTTCAGAAATCTTTGAGTCCAGTTGAGGTAGATGAAGCAAGGTGTAGTGGTTGTGGCCATTGTGTTTATGTCTGCAATTATTATTCTGCTCATTTGATTAGCTCTGGTGAAAAAATCGTATCCGAAACGGATATATTCAGATGTAAGTCCTGTGGCATGTGCGTTGCGGCTTGCCCGTCTGAAGCAAGAAGAATGGTCGATGATAACACAGCGGAAAGGATAGATGAGTTGTACTCCTCTTTGACGCAGTGTCCAAGCCAAAATTTTGTTTAGGAGGATAGCATTGAGTGAATATAAACCTAAATTAGTGTGTTTTTCCTGCAAATTTAGCTGGGGCTATCTGAGAGATGAAGATACGCTCTCAAGCAAGATAGATAACTGGATGCCACTAATTTGCACGGGGAAAATTGATGCCACGCATATGCTCGAGGCATTCAAAGCAGGGGCCGACGGAATTCTGATACTCGGTTGCCCGGAAGGGGACTGTCACTATCAAGATGGCAACTACGAGGCAAAGAAGAGAGTGTATTTAGTTCGCAGGCTGTTAGAATCTGTTGGTATAGAGAAGGAAAGGATTAGGATAGAACTATCTAGGGACCCCGAAGGCAACAGAATCCCCAGGTTGGTGGAAGAGATGCGGCAGGAATTGGCAAAACTGGGTCCGCTGAAAAAGGGTTCGATGATAGAGAAGAAGCCAAAAGAGACAATCAAAGCTAGAGGAGGGAAATGAGATGGCCAAACCCAAGATTGCAATTTGCTGGTTGGGGTCATGCGGCGGCTGTGACGAGGCGGTTGTTGATATGAATGAAGTACTCCTTCGTGTGGCGGCGGCGGTTGATATAATTCTGTGGCCGGTAGCGATGGACTTCAAGTATGATAGCCTCAAAGGGATGAAGAATGGTGAAATTGCGCTGAGTCTGGTCAATGGACATGTCAGAAACTCCGAACAAGAAGAGATAGCGAAGCTGCTAAGGGAGAAGTCGCAACTGATTCTTGCCTTCGGTTCCTGCGCTTGCCTTGGAGGAACCCCCGGATTGGCTAATCTTACTACAAAGGAAGATATCTTCAGCTGGGTCTATCGCGATGCCCCAACTGTAGTTAACCCCAATGGTAACTATCCCCAGACAACCTCTAGTGTCAATGGAAAAGTGCTTACTCTGCCCGAATTCTATGACCGCGTTTACGCATTGAATGACGTCATTGATGTCGATTATTACCTGCCTGGATGCCCTCCCCCGCCATATTCGGTGATGTATGCTGTGAGCGCGGTTCTGGAAGACAAACTTCCTCCCAAAGGCTCAATCTTAGCACCGCATAGAGCCCTATGTGATAGCTGTAAGCGTAACCAATCGAAGCCGGATAAGATATCAATAAAGGAAATCAGGAGGATTCATGAGGTGGAGGCTGATCCCGATACCTGTTTTCTGGCTCAGGGCATAATCTGTCTGGGCCCGGCTACTCGTGATGGCTGTGGAGAGGCCTGCATGAGTATCAATATGCCGTGCCGGGGGTGCTTTGGCCCTGTGGAGGGGGTCGAAGATTCCGGGGCTAAATTCATCTCGGCCATGGCATCAATCCTGGATGCAGAGAGCGATGAAGAGGTAGCGACAGTTGTGAACCAGTTCGTTGACCCTGTGGGATATCTCTACCGATTCTCAGTCCCTGCCTCGATGTTGCAGAAAAAGCGGGTTGAGAAATAGACTAGATGGTAAAGAGGTGTAATGTGAGCAAACGGATTACGATAAACCCGATAACCAGACTTGAGGGACACGGGAAGATCGAGATTTTCCTGGATGATAAGGGCAACGTAGAAGATGCTTACTGGCAGGTGGTGGAGCTTAGAGGGTTTGAGGTTTTTTGCCTGGGCAGGCCTGTGGAGGAGTTGCCAAGGATTATGCCCAACATCTGTGGCGTTTGCCCAACCCCCCACAATATGGCATCCGTGAAAGCGCTGGATGATCTGTACGGGGTGGAGCCAACACCCACTGCCAAGCTGATACGGCAACTCCATTACAATGCCTTCATAATAGAAGACCATTTGTTGCACTTCTATATACTTTCCTCGCCCGATTTCGTGCTTGGTCCAGCTGCCGACCCGGCGCAACGGAATATTCTCGGTGTGGTGCAGAAGGTGGGACTGGAAATCGGTGG
>JAGMDB010000057.1 GCA_023128875.1 Dehalococcoidia bacterium
TCACGGTTGCCCCCAAGGACCTTTTAATGAGGTTGATGAAACCTCCAGTCAATGAATTTCTGGTTGAGAATGAAGACATCGCCAAGCTTCCGCCTAAATCTGTCTTTTTCGCGGTGGTAGAGGTAAAGGGAGCCAAATCAGGGGAGGAGGTCAAATACACACTATCATGTCCCTCTGCAACTGCTGAAGAAAATCTGAGTGCCTATAGAAAATTTGGCACAACGGAGATTGGCGTTGCCATGCCGGCAATTGTAGCTGTGAAGATGTCTATGCGGGGAGATGCTCCCAGGGGATTAATTGCTCCTGAGTGTCTTGACCCAACAAAATTTCTGAAGATGATGGCCAATATGGGCGCTCCTGTAAAGTTCCACGAGGTGTGCTCCAGGGAAATATCTGTATCGTAGTTTCCCAATATGCTTAGCATTCAGTAGCGGCAGTAATATGGGGAAAGTATTGATAAAAGGAGCTGAGGCACAAGCAGCCGTAATAAGCTGAGTGCTTTCAAGGACTGAAGATGCCTTGGAAGTTGTTTGGGGGATATTGGCTTCAACAGGGATTGCTTAATGGTACTAAGGCAAGTGTAGTGTTTGCGATGAGCTCTTGCCTTTGGCAGCCAATTTCGCTGAAGGGCCGAATCTCTAATGGCTATTTCTTATTTATGAATATCCACAAACTCATTCGCCATACGAGCTGTCTTATTATCAGGTCCAATAGGAATAGTCGGAATTCTGGAGTGATTTACTAGGTGGATTGCACCGGTTAAAGTTCTCCATCCCAATAACCGTCTCATAACTTATAAGCTTTCTCAAATATTCGGTAATTCCCCTTTAGTTGCTATATCCAACTTCATTAACCAATTATAAAATAGATACTTCCCTTGAAAGTGTTTCGGAGAATTTCACAGGACCGCCCATAGCAGCCATCATTTTTAGAAATTTGGTTGGATCAAGACACTCAGCAGCAATCACACCTCTCCCTGCATTGCCTTCCGTGCACATCTTCGCTCCTACAATCGCCGGCAAAGCAACATAGATATTTGTTGCCCCGAATTTTCTATAAATCCCCAACCTTTCCTCCGGGGTTACAAAAAAGCTAGGAGTATAAGTTATTTTGTATTCCCTATATTCTCCTGACTTGGTTCCCGTTACCTCCAGCGCAGCAGAGATACCAATCTTGATTGGAAGTTTGCAAGTGTTTTCATTTTCAGTGAAGAATGTATCAACAGGGTGACGTACCAACTTCAGTAAAACATCTCGTGGCGCCACTTTAACGCCTTTCACATCTATTGCTTCTGAGCTGGCAAATCCCGTCTTAATTAAAGTGCCTGCTTGTGTATCCGCTGTGTATTTGAAATCACAATACTTGATACCCTTGCCTATGAAATGTGGCAGCGTTATCGGCTCCTGGTGTTGATGGTAAACAAGCGGAATTGTGCCAACTGGATCCGGGAAAGTGTACTCCTTACACTTACTATAGATAGGATACTTCTTGTACTCTCCATCTTCAAATACTGTGGGTTCAACTGCATAGCCCCAAAGTGCTCTAAAAGGAGACCATGTTGGCGACCAAGCACTAACTACCTCCGCGGAGCTTACTAGCGGTCTGCGGCCGAACCTGATGTGTATCTCCTCTACATGATCCAGTTTATCACAGGCATACCTTACTAATATGTTAGTGATTCCAGGTGATGCGCCACAACCAACCAGGGCTGTCAAGCCAGCCTTTCTGAACTCACCATCAAGTTCAACTGGCCGTTTTTCTATTATCTGCGACAGGATATTATCCCTGGCCCGTATGTCCAGCAAAGTAGGTTCGCCAAAAGATGTATCCACATAGTGCGCTCCACTTCTTAAGGCAGCTCTCATTATATTAGAGCAGAACGCAGTCAAGGTCAGGTTGATAATGACATCTACTCCCTTCGCTGCTCTCTCAATGTCTTCAACCTTTGCAGCATCAACCTTCACAGCGCTAATCTTATCGCTTTTTATTTTGTTCTTAACCTTATTGGCTAAATCTAAGTCCATATCAGCTAAAACTATTGCCGATATATCCTTGTCTCTGGCTAAAATTGAGGCACATGGGCCTCCTTGAGCCCCAGCCCCTACTATTAATACTTTCATCTAATTACTCCTCTCCTTTGTTGAAATCCTACTTTGATTCTGTCTCCGCTCTCTTCAAAATCCGAGCTATTTCCTTCTCTACATCCTCAGGAATAGGCTCAGGCTTATGAGTAGCCAAGATTTCATCAACTTTTTCCTTAGCAACCTTATCCATTGTCTTAGAGCCCATCTTCCGCCAAGTCGTAAAGGTGTTCTTATCGCTAATCTCTGGCATCCAGATTTCTTTCTTGTAGTGTTCCAAAGTGTGCTTCTCCCCTAGAAAGATGCCACCAGGACCAACCTTATCAATAACATCCAATGCTAGAGTATCATCATCCACTTCAAATCCACGGGTGAGCCTGCGAATTCCGTCTATAATTTCATTGTCTATAACCAGAAGTTCGGGTGACATGGCGTTAGATGCATCAATAGCTCCTACACCATCGATAATGTCCACCCCACCCATTAGCATAGCCGCTGTAAGATTCATGGCTCTTTCAAAACCAGCCTGAATATCTGGAACCTTACAATCACAGTTCCCCGAACATAGCTCGCAGGGGAGATGATAGTAATTGACTAATTGAGCCAGGGCCATATGTATAATGCCACGTTCGGGCGAACCTGGCGAATATTCCCCCGTTTTAAGGTTCGCGATTGAGGACGCACTGCCATATAGCACCGGTGCCCCGGGGTTAGCAAATTCGAGTATAACTAAGTTTCCCAAATTCTCGGCATTGTTAACAACTACAGTTCCCGCCAGCGTAGCCGGAGCCGTCTCGCCTGCCAGCGGCATGGGAAAGATAACAATGGGCACACCAGCCTTGCCGTACTCTATTGCGCCTTCCGTTATGCCCTTATCGTAGGTCAGAGGAGAGATAGGGCACGCAATCCCGGACAGGATGGACCTTTTCTTAAGTTGCTCCTCGCCGCCGACAATCGCCGCTGCAATTTCAATGTTGTTTCGAGCATCCCTTGCATTCAGCGCCCCGTGCTCAACATGTTTTTCTGTGTTTCTTAGAACTGTAACAAGCCCGGTTAAACCTTGCATAGGTGCTGGCACATCACTGGGAGTCACCGACGGCCAGACGACGTGAACATTGTTAAGATAATCTGCTATCCTGGTCCAACGAGCAAGATCCTCGTTTGTCGAAGTTCTACGTTCCCCCGTTTTCCAATCTATTATGCAAGGTGGAGACCCGCCTGTCGTAAAATGTATTTCCCCTTTATTCAATACAAAATCACGCTTTGGATTTCTAGCACAATATTTTATGGCTCTCGGAGCCTTTCTTAACGCTTCTTCAACCAGATTTCGTGGAATAATCGCATGATTTTTCCCATAATCAACTTTTGCTCCAGCTTCCCTTAAGATGTTAAGAGCCTTCTCACTCATGACTTTCACGCCGGTGCGCTCCAGAACTTCCAGCGAAGCATTATGAAGGGCTTCTATCTCATCGCCTGACAAGAATTGTATTTTGGGTTTACTCATTATTTGAATTCTCCCTTTCTAATTTTGGGTTCCATATAATAACATCTATCGCCGTATTTCCTTTTCTCCTTCTCCTATTACAAAACATATATCATATTCTCTAGCTTCCTCTGGAATCGTCAATGGCCAAAATGAACCCCAACTTACGTAGATTTCGTCCACTTTGGCACATTGGCCAACTCTCCGTAACGGGCCATTATGTCGGTAACTCCTGGCATCATTCACACACCTCCAGAATACAGTACCCCTGCTTTCTCCAAATCTTCGCCATATTCTTCAGCGAACGTAGCGCCACTTAACTCAATCATTGAGATTCCACTTTTTAAGCACGCTCCAATAATTGGGATTTCCTTATCGAATGCAACCCGGTAATGTGAATTCACTGACATCAAACATTTGCACAGGGTGAAGGCATCCATCCCCCTCGCCGCGGTAATTCTGCGAGGCATTGCAACTGTTAGCTCTGGATCCACTATTGCCACATCATTAAATAGTTTAGCGTATCTCCTATGGTCTGAGAAACGCGGAGCTATATTGCAGGAAAATGCTTCTGGGGTTTGCATCATCTCGTAGCTGTTTCCACACTATCTGACAAAGAGCCCGTTCGCCAGGTCCCCTTAGTTCTAGAGCAACTTTCTTAAACCGTCTTTCGTGTGATAAGATAAGTGGCCGAGGGAGTTGCTATTCAAAGTCCGATGCGCATTGATATACTGTGTCTTTTCCCTGAGATGTTTGTATCGCCGTTTAACCAAAGCATTGTTAAGCGAGCTAAGGAGCAAGGGCTAATCGATATCATGGTCTATAATATTCGTGACTATACTCATGATAGACATCACACGGTAGATGACTATCCTTATGGAGGTGGGCCTGGCATGGTGCTCAAACCTGAGCCTGTCTTTGAGGCAGTGGCAGCAGTAAAGCAACAGCTTAACATCAATGAAATTCCTATTATTTTACTCACTCCTCAGGGCAGGCTTCTTAACCAACGAGTTGCCCGAGAGCTAGCTCTCCATTCTCACCTCATGTTGATATGCGGTCATTACGAGGGCGTAGACGAGAGAGTGCGCAGCCATTTGGCCACTGATGAAATTAGCATCGGTGATTATGTGCTTAGCAGTGGTGAATTAGCCGCTATGGTGATGGTGGAGGCCATAGTCAGGTTTATACCAGGGGTGCTCGGTTCACCCATGTCAGCAAATAGCAATTCTCATAGCGACAGACTCTTGGAATATCCACAATACACGAGGCCTCAGGTATATCGAGGTTGGTCAGTGCCCGCGATTTTGCTTTCGGGAAATCACAGCGAAATTGCTTGCTGGCGACGACATCAAGCCATCTTACGAACGGCCAACCGGCGCCCCGATCTAATAGGAAAAGCAACTCTCTCAGATAAGGAGAAAGAATGGATATCAGAGAACTTATTAAACCCAAAATAAATCCCAATATCCCACAAATTTCCCCCGGCGACACAGTCAAGGTTAATTTGAAGATTATTGAGGGAGATAAAGAGCGACTTCAACACTTCCAGGGGACGCTGATCAGGATGAGAAAGGGCGTTGATGGCGGAAGCTTCACCATAAGGCGTGTCACTTACGGTGTTGGAGTAGAGCGCACTTTCCCCCTGCAATCTCCTCTAATCCAAAGTGTAGAGGTACTCAGACACGCCAAAGTGCGCCGTGCTAAGCTTTATTACATGCGTGGGCTTAGCGCTAAACAAGCTCGACCCAAAGAAAGGCGAGAAAAAGTAACTGAACAGGCCACCCGCCAAGAAGAGGAAACAGAGCCCTCTGATCAGATACTAGATTCCAGTATCTAGGATCTAAAAGCTCGGCGGGGATAATTCTGAAATTGTTTAGGGCTTAGGATTGAAGTATGCTGAAGTTGCGGTCAACTTTCCTGGAAGCCGCTCTACGTTCTGTTATGCCATTCCGCCACAGCTAAACATTGATGTTGGGCAGGCAGTATGGGTTCCTTTTGGCTCTAGAATTACCCAGGGCGTTGTTGTTGAGCTATCTGCCCGGCCATCAGTTGAGGCAACTAAAGAAGTAGCTAAACTCATTACTGATTACCCACCGCTCTCCCCTATACAAATCAGGCTTGCCCGATGGATAAGCAAACATTATTTTTCCTCTTTGTTTGATGCTGTTGCTCTGATGCTCCCTCCCGGCTTTGAGCGTAAGTTTATTACCTATTTTCACCTGGCGAAACCTGAAGATGATTTGCCACTGCTCGCTCCAGAGCAAACAAAGGCTCTTCACTTTATAAAAGAAAGAGGGAAGGTAATCTTAAGGGAACTGGAGAGAAAATTCGGTATGAAGCAGGCGAGACGAATCACTGAACAGCTTCTCTACTCTCACCTCATCGTGAAGAGCCAGGAGCTTCAAAAGGCTAAGGTGAAGCCGAAAATAATTCCTTATGCCAGGTTAATAGCTAGCAGGAAGGAGATTGAGAATGAAATGGTTCGGCTGAACAAAGCTAGAGCCTATAAACAAGCAGCGCTGGTGGAATTTCTGAGAAAACAAACTCAACCTATTGCTGTTAGTGAAATAAGGAGGTGTCTTAATTGCTCTCTTGAGACTATCAAGGCGTTGGAAAAGCGTCACTTGCTTGCCATAGAGTTGGTTAAAGCCAGACGCGACCCATTATCTCATCTTAGGATCAGGCCTACCCCACCACTGGTTCCCACTGCGTCACAAGAAGCTGCCTGGAAATCAATACAAGGTAATTGGAACCATGGCCCGTCGCCTGTTTTCCTCCTCTTTGGTGTTACCGGGAGTGGCAAAACCGAGCTTTACCTGCGAGCTTTAGCCCATGTTATTGCTATGGGTAAGCGGGGTATCTGCCTTGTACCCGAAATTGCCCTCACACCACAAATAGTAGAGAGATTTGCCAATCGTTTTCCGGGGCGTGTAGGGATACTGCATAGTGGCCTTTCCCTAGGTGAGCAGTTCGATGAATGGCAAAGGATAGAGGAAGGGAAATACGATGTAGTTATCGGGCCAAGAAGTGCTCTATTCGCTCCTCAACCCAACCTGGGGCTTATCATAATTGATGAAGAATATGAATGGACGTACAAACAGGAGGACAAATCTCCTCGCTACCATGCTCGGGATGTAGCTCTTAAATTGGCTGAATTCACTGGCGCTGTCGTTATCTTAGGTAGTGCCACACCTGATATCGCAAGCTTTCACAAAGCGCAACTGGATATTTATCACCTAGTAGAGCTAAAGGAAAGAATTACTCCTCACGGTTATTCACCCCTCCCCAGAGTAAACATAGTAGACACGAAGGAGGAACTTAAAGCCGGGAATACAAGCTTATTTAGCCGCCCCTTGTTAACAGCTATGAAGGAAACTTTAATGCGCAATGAGCAGATAATCCTTTTTCTCAATCGCCGCGGCACAGCCACTTTCATTCAGTGCCGCAATTGTGGCTTTGTCTTCCGCTGCCCGCGCTGCTCCATAGCCCTTACCTACCACTCAGTGGAGAAGAGGCTAACCTGCCATCGTTGCCATTACGCCATTCCACTGCCTCAGACCTGCCCTCAATGTTTCAATCGCCGTTTAAAGTTTCTAGGCATTGGCACTCAGCGAGTGGCAGATGAAGTAAGGCGACTCTTCCCAAAGGCAAGGCTACTCAGGTGGGATAAAGATGCAACTAGCAAGAGATACGCTCATGAGGAACTGCTAACTAACTTTCGCGAGCATAGAGCGGACATACTTATTGGCACTCAGATGATAGCCAAGGGGTTAGACTTACCTCAGGTGACCTTAGCCGGGATAATAAATGCCGATACAGGCCTCAACTTACCTGATTTTCGAGCTGGCGAACGCACCTTCCAGCTTTTATGCCAAGTAGCTGGCAGGGCCGGGCGTGGGCTCAAAGCAGGGGAAGTTATCATCCAGACATATTCGCCTGAGAACTACGCCATTCAGGCTGCTGCCAAACATGATTATAGAGGATTTTATAATCGAGAAATAAGCTACCGCCGCCAATGTAATTATCCCCCCTTTAGCCACTTCACCCGCTTGGTATATAGCCACACCAATAACGACTTATGCCGCCGCGAAGCAGAGAAAATGAGTCAAATTATCATTAATGAAAAAAGGAGCAGAGGACTGACAGACTTAAGCTTGATTGGCCCTGCGCCGGCTTTTGCCGCCAGGATAAGAGGAAAATATCGCTGGCAGCTTATCCTTCGAGGCTCTGACCCTCCACAGGTTTTAGCAGAGATGACTCTGCCCCAGGGCTGGATTGTAGATGTTGACCCTGTGGGTACAATATAGCCCTGAACATAAAAAGGAAAACTCGTGAGCTAAGGTAGTGTAATATGAAAGTATTGGGCATCATGGGTAGCCCCAGGAGGCACAGTAACACAGAGATCCTTCTTGACAGCGCATTGGCAGGCGTCAAGGAGATGGGAGTAGAGGTGGAAAAGGTGGCGGTTTCGGAACTCAAAATCCATCCGTGTATGGAAATATATGCCTGCCGTAAGGAAGGCATATGCTCAATCAAGGATGATATGCAGTGGCTTTATGGGAAACTTCTGGAAGCTGATCACATACTATTTGCCTCGCCTATGTTCTTCTATGGCCTTACCAGCCAGGCAAAGGCAATAGTAGATAGATGTCAGGCACTCTGGGTTAGAAAGCATATACTGGGCATGGGGACGGAGAATAGTCGCATACGGAGAGGAGTGTTCATCTCGGTTGGTGCTACTCAGGGTGAAAAACTCTTTGATGGTGCAGTGCTCACGGTAAAATATTTCTTCGATGCCGTTGGTGTGAAATATGCTGGAGACCTGCTAATCAGGGGAATTGAGTACGAAGCTCAAATTAGAGATCACGCTATGGCTTTGCAAGATGCCTTCCGCCTTGGGCAGCAGCTTGTGTGCCCAGATACCACACAGTGATTCAGCGACTCGTATCTCCGAACTGGTGGATGTTACGGGCATACCATTTTCAGTAATCAACAATTTGACTATGCTATTTTCCAAGAATAAGATTGGTACTTGGTTTTATTCCCTGGTCTTTAGACGGAGGCTAAATAGATGGATGACATTTTATTAAGCATTAGCCAGCTAAGTGTAGCGGTAGAGGACAAGGAAATCCTACATGGTGTGGATATGGTAATTAGAAAAGGCGAAACTCACGCTCTATTCGGTCCTAATGGCAGCGGGAAAAGCACCCTGCTCATGGCAATAATGGGATTCCCCAGATATCAGGTAATCAAAGGCAACATCGCTTTCAAAGGCAAGGATATAACCAACTTGCCACTGGATGAAAGAGCTCGTCTGGGGATTGGCATGTCTTTCCAGCGGCCACCGGTGGTGAGAGGTGTAAAAACACTCGATATAGTTGCCGCCTGCCTTAAAGGGCAAGGAAACCAGGAGAGCATTGACAAACTAGCTGAGGAAGCTAACATGGCAGATTTTCTGGGTAGGGAGATAAACTACGGATTTTCTGGTGGAGAGATAAAGCGCTCTGAGTTGATGCAACTTCTGGCGCAAAAACCCGAACTCAGTTTATTGGACGAGCCTGAATCTGGGGTTGACCTGATAAATATAGCCCTCATAGGCGAATTGATAAATGAGTTGCTGGAAAAGAACCACCTGATACGCGACCGCAAACACGCTGGACTCATCATCACCCATACGGGTCATATTCTGGATTATGTTAACGCACGCACTGGTTATGTCATGATTGAAGGCAGGATAATCGGTGAAGGCGACCCTCACGAAATTCTGGCGACTATCAAGGAGAAGGGCTACAAAAAGTGCATCGAATGCGCGAAATAAAATCCCCCAAGACATATAAAGATAAAGCTAAGGCAGCATCAGCCAAAGCAGCAGCGCTTGGCGAAGATGTAGATGTAAGCGCTTATGTTAGCTCAGCCGAAGAACAGCCATACCAGGATGACCCATCGAAGCTTCCCACCAAAACCAAAGAGGATATGCTCAAGGTGGGAATCATTCTGGATAACACGAACCAAAGGTCAGGAACCTATATTCAGATGGACAACACACCGGTTCATAGTTCAAGCGGTCAAGAGGGCATAGAAGTGATGGCAATCAGCCAGGCCCTAGAGAAGCACGATTGGTTAGCAGACTACTGGTGGCGGGCGGTAGCTGTGGATACCGATAAATATACCGCCAACGTGGAGCTGAGTCAGCATAGCGGTTACTTTATCAGAGCCCTGCCCGGCTATAGAACCATTTACCCGGTTCAGTCTTGTCTCTATCTGACGAAAGCGCGACTAGCTCAGAACGTGCACAATATCATCATTGCTGAAGAGGATTCGGAGTTACATATCATTACAGGCTGCGCTGCCGCTTCCAGTGAGGAAGCTGGGCTGCATCTTGGTGTATCCGAGTTTTATCTAAAGAGAGGAGCCAAGGTTACTTTTACCATGATACATAGCTGGAATCCAGAGGTAGCAGTGCGCCCCCGTACCGGGATAATTGTTGAAGAAGATGCTGTATTTCTTAGCAACTATGTAATTATGAAGCCAGTTCACTCGCTGCAAACGAACCCTGTAGCAAGATGCATTGGGGACAATGCGGTGGTTAGATTTAGCAGCATCCTGGTTGCACCACCTGAATCAAACATGGATCTGGGCTCTCGAGTGTTTCTCAACGCCAAGGGTGCAAAAACGGAAATTATAACAAGAGCTATAACCACTGGGGGCAACATTATCGCCCGGGGGTATATAGAAGGTGACGCTCCCAATGTAAAGGGCCACCTTGAATGTCGGGGGCTGATTTTGAAGGAAGGGGGAGTGATTCATGCCATACCTGAACTTAAAGGTAATCTAGCTGGCGTTGACTTATCCCATGAGGCAGCGGTGGGCAAGATAGCTGAGGAAGAAATAGAATATCTAATGGCGCGAGGGTTAACTCGAACTGAGGCTACAGCCACCATTGTCAGGGGCTTTCTCAGGGTAGATATTGAGGGACTACCACCAATGCTCAATACTGAATTGCAACGAGCTGTTGAGGCCAGCGAAAAGGACATTATGTAGATAAAACTATCCAGGAGGTGAGAAATGAACCTTAAGGCTCTATATAAGTTAAGTTATGGCCTGTATGTAGTAAGCTCAAAAAGGGGGAATAGGCTCAATGGGCAAATCGCCAACACCGTGTTTCAAATAACCTCTGAGCCGCCTGCCATTGCTGTTAGCATCAACAAAAACAATCTAACACATGAGTTTATCGGGGAAAGCAAGGTGTTAGCGGTATCAATTCTCTCCCGCGATACGCCGCTCTTTTTCATTGGCCATTTTGGCTTCAAGTCAGGCAGAGATATAAATAAATTTGAGGGCATTAATTATGAAATAAATGAAACTCAAGCACCCGTGCTTACTGATAACACCCTCGCTTATCTGGAAGCCAGGGTGACACAACAACTGGACGTAGGAACACATACCATTTTTATAGGAGAACTCGTGGGAGCGGATGTTGTGAAAGAAGGTGAACCTATGACTTATGCTTATTATCACCAGGTCAAAAGAGGCACCACCCCCAAGAGAGCTCCCACATATATTAAAGAGATAAAGGAGATAACAGCAAAAGTGACAAAATACAAGTGTACCGTCTGCGGCTACATATATGATCCTGAAAAAGGCGACCCCGATGGCGGCATAAAACCTGGGACTCCTTTTGAGCAGATACCTGATGACTGGGTATGCCCTGTGTGTGGGGTTGCCAAGAGTGAGTTTGAAAGGATAGAGGAGGGGTGATGGCATGACAATGATAGAGAACCTGAGCAAAGAACAGTTAGAAGGAATATTGGAAGCAATACCTGTAGAGATTTCTTTCGTTGATGAAAATGATTTAGTTAAATTCTGGAATAAACACGAAACGAGGATTTTTAAGCGCCCTGCTTCTGTAATCGGGAAATCAGTTCGAAGCTGTCACCCCAAACGCAGTGTGAATAAGGTAGAGCAAATATTATCCGATTTTAAGAATGGCGAAAGAAGCTCAACGGAATTTTGGATAAATCTCGGGGATAGGAAGGTGTATATCAGGTATTTTGCAGTGCGGGATAAAGCAGGTAAATATCTTGGCACATTGGAAGCCACTCAGGATATCACGGAAATAAAAGGAATACAGGGAGAAAAGAGACTGTTAGAATATTAAATGGAGGTAGGATGAAAGCAAGAGAGATAAAACCTGGAGCATATTGGGTGGGAGCAGTTGATTGGGGCAGACGGCTGTTTGACGCTCTAATACCGCTGCCCGACGGTACTAGCTATAATTCATATCTGATTAAGGGTAGTGATAAGGTAGCGCTCATTGACACGGTAGACCCCCCTATGGAGGGTGTGTTGCTAAATCGCCTGAGGCAACTTGGAATTGAGAGTATAGACTATGTTATCGCCAGTCATGCCGAGCAGGACCATTCGGGTTCTCTACCCCGAATATTGGAGATTTACCCTAATGCAAAGCTTGTGACCACGCCTAAATGTAAAGGGATGCTTATAGACCTCCTCATGATTCCAGAGGACAAATTTATTACGGTCAGCGATTCAGAAACATCTGGAGAAGATAAAGGATTATGAAATCGATATTATAGCTCCCAGCCACGACCCTATATATGACAAGCCAGGTCTCATTCTGAAGGCATACCGGAGTTGGGTATTCGACCCGCCAAGAAACATAGTGGTCTTGCCTTACATCTCCATGCATGGCAGCACCCAAAAGATGGTGGATTATCTCGTCGGAGCTTTGGCTGATAGAAGCGTAACGGTTAAGCAGTTTAACTTGTCTGTAGTAGATATAGGGAAACTGGCAATGGCACTGGTGGATGCAGCTACTATGGTCATCGGCACGCCTACTGTTCTTGTTGGTCCACATCCTAATGTTGCTTACGCTGCATTTCTAGTCAATGCCCTAAGACCCAAACTCCAGTTTGTTTCTATTATCGGCTCCTATGGCTGGGGCAGCAAGGCTGTGGAACAGCTCAGGGGAATGATTCCTAACCTTAAGGTGGAGGTGCTAGACTCTGTAATCAGCAAAGGATTCCCCAAAGAAGCGGATTTCAAGGCTCTGGATAACCTAGCTGAGGCTATTGCCCAAAAACACAAAGCCTATAACTTCGTTTAACAGCATTAAAAAGGAGGAGGTGAAAAAATGAAGTTTGGAGACGTTCTAAAAAGCAAAGAAGCTTTATGATTCTGTTTATCGCCTTTTCTTGGTAATAAGAGGCATAAAATCAGCGGCTCAAAAACTTGGATTCTATAAAGGAGGTGTTTCATGGGTAAGTTTGTAGAGGTTTCTAAAATAGGCGAACTGAAAGAAGGGGCAATAAAGGCAGTCAATCCTGCGGGGCGTGAAATCCTTCTAGCTAGGGTGGAAGATAAGTACTATGCAGCTGATAATCGCTGTCCTCATATGGGAGGGAAATTAGCGCAGGGTAAATTGGAAGGAACTGTGGTCACTTGTCCCTTGCATAGTTCTCAGTTTGACCTCAGCAATGGTCAGGTAGTCCGCTGGTTAAAGGGGGCAGGATTGACTTCGAAGTTGGGTGGGGTACTCAAGAGGCCAAAGCCACTTACTACATATAACGTGAAGGTTAAAGAAGATAAAATCCTGATAGAAATCTAGTCTTCAGCCTGGTGAAGAGGAGATAGAGCCCACAATAGAAAACGCTGGCAGGATTTAATTAGTTGTTGAGATAGCTGAGGAACAAATGTGATTGGCTTTATGCCATACTTCTTCTTATAGGAGTAATCTGACTTTCTAATAATTTCCTACCTTGGTAGTGATGTCTATAACACTCAAAAATTTGACAGAATAGTAAGAAAAATCATACAATACTGACATAATTTTTCAGGAGGCAAATATGGAGCAGGGGCATAAAGGCCTAATAGGTAAGTGCTTTGGTTCTACCACAGTTGGTCCTCGAGGACAGCTGGTGATTCCAGTGGAAGCCCG
>JAGMDB010000058.1 GCA_023128875.1 Dehalococcoidia bacterium
CAATATTAACGATTCCAGCATGGCTGCAACCCGTTACAATTACCAAACCTTTCCCTTTAACATTGGCTATAACAGAAATATCATCGAGCATAGAGTCATCTTTGATTTTCCCGTTTTCTATAGTCTTCAGCCCTATGCCCACTCCCTCAAAATCAGTCTGTCTCTTCACTTCGCCAGTCGTCGTAATCCCGGGCATGAGCATAACAGGGTCTTTAGTGAGGAAAAGGCTGGCGCCAGCTTTCTTTATTTCCTCCTCCGAATCTGTCTGCATGACACCCACATGCTCAATACAGGGGTCCGTGAGGAAATTCAGGCGGAATATGTCTGAATGAGCGATTACAGGAATATCACTTTTGCCTATCTCCTTGAGCATACTCACCACTCCCTGTGTATGGTCATAGTGGCAATGAGTTAGCACTATGGCATCAATAGTCGATGGGGAAATATGCATGAGCCTCATATTGTTAAGAAGGGCTTGTGAATTTTGACCCACATCAACAAGGATTCTTCTTGTATTCGAGCCCTTTGTTCCTTCAAGAAAGAAGGAAACTCCATGTTGTGCTAAATATGGGCTTTCGTAAAGGACAGAATCTTCCACCAGGACTGTAATTCTTAAACTATCCAGTTCACCAGTTTTCTCCATGCCTCACCCTCCAAGGGAACCTTAGTTAATAGAGCCGAGTGCTATCACAGTTTGGTTGTGATAGCACTCTATCTACTCTATGTCATCAAGAAACAAAATTGCTATAGTTTACATACTCCAGGCAACTATCTCTATGGCAGCATTTTTATAGCCAGTTTCAGTCGTAGCATCCTTCACCACTTGCCAAATCTCAAAAGTGCCGGCGGTGCGATCACCTATTTCGTTAAAGGTGATATGGCCTGTAGCACCATCGAATTCAAGCCCGGTCAAAGCAACCCTTATGGCTTCACCATCATAGACGCCGGCTGCCTCTATTGCCTTAGCGGCTGCCCATACCGCATCATACATGGTATCGCAGTAGACCTCAGGAGCTTCTCCGAATTCCTCCTCGTATGCCGTCTTAAAGTGCTCATTCACTGAGCCTGAGCCTACAGTCCTGGTACCAGCAACAAATGTCTTCTCCATAAGTTCAGCAGAGCTCGGTTCTGCAAACAATCCCGAACCATAGTTGCCATCACAGCCCATCCAGGCAATCTCATCCAAACCCATATCTAAAGCTTGCTTGAAGACTATGATGCCATCGTCACAGTAAGAACAGCAAAAAACCACATCTGGGCCGCTATCCTTAATTTGCTGTAGCTCAGCGCGATAGTCCTTTCCACCCTCGGCATATCGCACCGCTGCCACATGCTCTCCCTGCCATCCCTCCGCCTGGAGCCGACCAACAATCGCTTCCTCTAAACCTTTGCCATAAGTATTATCCAGAACTATGGTGGCCAGCTTAGTATAGCCCTTATCCATGATGATATCAGCTAACACGTTACCCTGAGCATCGTCCCGAAGGCATGTACGGAAGAACCACTCCGTCCCATCTTTCTCGGAAAGCGCGATTCCCGTGGCCGATGGTGTTATCAACGGAACTTTCTGTTCTTTCACATATGGTAGCGCCAGCAAAGAAGCACCTGTGATCATGGGGCCAGCGATCACCTCTACACCGTCTATCTCCACCATCTTCTTAATTCTAGCAAACCCAGCATCCGCCTCTGTCTTGCCATCCTCTTCCACTAGCTCCACTTGTTTCCCCAACACCCCACCAGCAGCATTGATTTCATCAACTGCCAGCCTGGCTCCATTTAGTATTCTGGTGCCCATGGCACCTAGTCCGCCAGTAGTGTCCAACAGGCAGCCTATTTTGATTGTCCCAGTTTCCGCCGGTGCGCAGGCTACCGCTGGGATTAGAAGACTCAAAACAGCTACCACCAGTAACAGTTTCTTAACCATATCTCACCTCTTTCTAAAAATTTAATGTTGATTATGCATAAAATGCACGCTAGCTGTCAATACTCTTAGTCTCCAAACCTAAAAATCGCTGTTGAGAAGATTCCTCAGCAAATAGGGAATCAGCATCTCCTTCCATAACACAAGTGCCGTTAACCAGAACATAGCCGCGGCTAGAAACGCTCAAAGCCTTCTTGACGTTTTGCTCCACTATCATTATAGCTACGTGATTTTCTTTTATCAGCCCCAGTTTGGACAGGATAACTGAAGCTGGCTTTGGAGATAAAGAAGCCAATGGCTCATCAAGCAATAAGACTTTTGGTTCCGCCATCATAGCTCTTCCTATAGCTAACATTTGCCTTTCCCCACCACTCAAATTCCCTGCCAAAGCACTTTTCCTTACCTCAAGCTCAGGAAACATCTCATATATCTCTGTCATCCCAGCTTTAACAGAATCTTTACTCTTTCTATGATAAGCCCCCATATCTAGATTTTCGCTTATGGTAAGATTAGGAAAGATATTATTGATCTGAGGAACGTAGCCTATACCGGAGCTCACCGCCCGATCCGGGGCTATTCCAGTGATGTCCTCGCCTTGGTAAAAAACATCGCCCTGAAACAGCCTGACAAAGCCGAGAAGGCTTTTGAGCAAAGTTGATTTGCCACTGCCATTGGGCCCCACGATAGCCACAATCTCACCCTCGGCAACCCTCACGGAAACATCATGAACAATAACAACATCACCATAACCAGCACTGATATTTTCAGCCGAGAAGATAGGTTTCACTTACCCTTCACCCAGATACGCTTGATAAAAAGCAGGGTCATTCACTACTTGCTGCGGTTCCCCCTGGGTCACTGTCCTTCCTTTATCCATAACATAAACCCAGGAAGCAAACTCAAACAGTATCTCCAGCCTGTGCTCTACAATGAAAAAAGTCGTGCCATTACGCGAGAAATCTTGCAATCTCTGAAATATGCTCTTGCCTAACACAGGGTTTATTCCCGCTGCCGGTTCGTCGAGGAGCAAGAGCGCTGGCTCAGCCATGAGCCCCCTGGCCAATTCCAGAAGCTTCCTCTGCCCTCCAGAAAGCTCACCAGCAGGCGAAAAAGCCAATTTGCCCAATTCCACAAGCTCAAGGAGGTCCAGAGCTTCCTCTATCATCCCCCTTTCCTGCTCCTGCCACCCTTTTCGCCAGAAAAGACTATTCAATAACCTGTCACCCTGGTGATCTCGTGCCGCCACCAGCATGTTATCCAATACACCCATTTGAAGAAATACCCGCGGTAACTGGAAGACGTTGACCAACCCCAACTTATAAATTTGGTGAGGAGCTAAATTATTGATGCAATTGCCGTTGAAATAAATAGCCCCCTGGTCAGGTTTATAAAGACCAAGGATGGTGTTAAACAAGGTTGTCTTGCCACTGCCGTTAGGTCCCACCAAACCACAGATGCCACCCTCTTTAACATCCATATTTACACCATTGACGGCATAAACACCGCCAAAGTGCTTTCTAACCTCTCTTATTTTCAGTAGTGTTTCTTCCACAATAAACCGCCCTGTAACTTTTGTCTGGGGGGGGATACATACCAAGGAAATGCTGGAAACTATACCGGTAGCAATTACTCCTTAGACGGCCCCTTCGGTCAGGGGCCACATAAAGACGAAGATACGCACACCAAAGCGCTTATTAACTTCCCTTACTCTTAGCAGCGCTTCTCTCATAGCGAGCCAGCTCCAATGCCTTTGTCTTAACAGAGCTCTCTTTTAGCAAACCCTGTGGCCTATAGAATAAAACTAGAATAATTAAAACACCAAATAGTATATATTGCAAGTTACTGGGATCAACAGGCAAAATCAAATAATCCTTAGCTATATTTGCCCCCCGATCAAAAAGCTCTACCAGCATAGCGCCTATCAATACTCCCCTATTGTTAGCTGGCCCACCCAGAAGAACCATTATCCATACAGTAAAGGTAACCATCGGCATAAACATACCAGGAAGGATACACTGAAGATACTGCGCATAAAGCCCGCCAGCCACTCCGGCCATGGCAGAGCCTAGCATAAATATTTGAGCTTTGTATTTAGCCCTATTCTTTCCTAACGCTTCAGCAGCTATCTCATCTTCCCTTATGGCTCGTATCACTCTGCCATAAGGAGAATTAG
>JAGMDB010000059.1 GCA_023128875.1 Dehalococcoidia bacterium
ACCAATGAGATAGCGCGGGAAACACTTATTCCCCAATCACCCCCAGCAATCCAATCCTCACTCTTAACAATCAACCTTAAGATTTCACCGAAGGTCAAAACTACTATGGCCAGGTAGTCCGCTCTTAACCTCAAAGCAGGCAGAGAAACAAGCAAGCCAAAAACAGCCGAGGCTAAGGCACCAGCTATAAGGCAAAGGTAAAAGGGGATACCAATTTGAGAAAGAAGAGCATAGGTATAAGCACCGACGAGGAAGAAAGCTACTTTGCCGAAATTGGCAAGCCCAGTAAAGCCAAACTCCAGGTTGAGGCTCAAGGCTAATATGCCAAAGATACCAATATACACAATCAGATCAAAGATATAGAGTAACGGATCCAAACTAAGCCCTCCTAAACAGCATAGCCAACCCTTGCGGCCTCACAATTAAGGTTATTATCAATATCAAGAAAGCGATACCTATACGATATGTCGTGGAAAGCCCCAGCATCGTCAAACCCACCACCCCCACATTTTCAGCTAAACCGATGATAAAGGCTGCGGCAATAGCGCCATAAAAGTTGCCGATGCCGCCAAGTATGGCCACAGCAAACAGAGGCAATATTACATCCCACCCTGTCATAGGCCAAATCTGGGTATCTGCACCACGAAATATGCCCGCAATTGCAGCCAGCCCAGCGCCAATGAACCAGGTTATCCAGATCACTCTATCAGTGTTGATACCGGAAGCTAAGGCAAGCTCAGGGTTACTGGAAGTCGCCCTGATAGCTTTGCCTATCTTGGTTCTCACCAGAAGAAAATGCATGAGGAGCGCCAGGGATAAAGCAGTAACTATAAGCCATATCCACAGGGCAGTAACTCTCAGTCTGCCCACATCAAAGGCAGACCAGGTAGCAGTAAAATATAGAGGCTCCCAGCTCCAAATAGCACCGATAGAGTGTCTGAGGATGAAGCCTAAGGCGATGGAAGTTACCATAAGATGAATTATAGTGGCTCCTCGCTTGGCTAGAGGCTGGAAGATACCGCGGTAACATAGAAAACCCACAAGGCCGGTGCATAAGAAAGACACAACAAAGGCTATTGGTAAGCTTAATCCCAGTTGCTCAGTTAGCAGGTAGCCAATAAAAGCACCTAAGGTGATAAGTTCCGCATGGGCAAAGTTGGGAAAATTAGACAGCCCATAGGTTAAGGTAAGGCCTACGGCTCCTATAAGATAGAAACTTCCCGTAATCACCGAGTTAAATAATACCTGTGCCCAGTTGACTTCCATAACTAAGCTGGTAAACGAGGCTTTAGTTGGGTTAAGTCCGCAAGCGATTCCTGGTGATTGTTCCCGGTTCTATCAAGATAGAACGCATTTATGCCAATCTGCTTGGGGTTAAGAAAATCAAATTGCCAGTTGTCACCTACATGGACAACTTCGTTAGGCTCGACATTCATTTCTCGACACACTTGGAGATAAAAATCAGGTGTTTTTAATTGCTTATAATGCGAACTGGAGGAAAAAACATAAGTAAAATAAGTTTCTATATCCTGCAGTAGATGATGCAACAGTTCAAGTGGTGTACCTGAGGCGACTATCAATTTATATTGACTACCTAACAAGGAAAGAATTTCAACCACTTCAGGATAATAACACAGCTTATCCTGGCAACTTTTTATCACCGGCTCAGGAGTACCCAAGTGCAAATACCCGAACCAGTAGTTTATATCATACCACTCTATTCTCTGGTCGCCGATTTTGTCATACTCCATGGCAACAACTCTTTTAGCCTGGGCAAGCTCAATGCCATTCTTTTGAGCGTAAAAAGCTGGGATAGCTTCATGCCAAACAGTATGGGTAAAGTCCGGCGTCACCAGCGTTCCCTCAGCATCAAAAGAAATTACTTTGATACACCCTCGCAGACTTTCACTTTCCACAGGGCCCTGATTAATATGGCTCATTCAAATTGCTAATGTTAGCATAACTGGAAGCTAGAAATCTATTTGCTAACTTATGCTTAGCAAAAGTAAAATAGCCTCGATGCAACTCGAATATTATCTGGATGTGAAGAAACTAGCTCATACTTTTGAACTGGGGCCTATAAGGCCCCCCAGCGAAGCTTACTCCTTGCTGATAAGAGCTACCAGGAGTTGCCCCTGGAACAAATGCCAATTCTGCCACCTGTACAAAGGCAGTAAATTTGAGCTTAGACCTGTTAAGGAGATCTTAAAAGATATAGAGGCAGTTAAGGCTCTCAGCGATGGCGTAAGAGAAATCGCCCGGAGGGTGAGCTATGGCAACAAAGTCAAAGAAGCAGCAGCCACAATTTGTAACCAGCCCCAATACGGACAATGCATGCATAATGTCGCTCTGTGGCTTTGTGCCGGAGGCGAGTCAGTATTCCTTCAGGATTCCAACACTCTCATTATGAGAACTCCCGAGCTAACTCAAGTGATTACCTCCCTTAGAAATACTTTTCCTAGCTTAAACAGGGTAACTACCTATGCCCGCTCCCACACCGCATCCAGAAAATCATTATCAGAGTTAAGAGAACTCAAAGACGCTGGACTTGATAGGATTCACACCGGGCTTGAGACCGGCTATAACCCTCTATTGGCTTATATGCAAAAGGGGACCACTGCGGAGCAGCATATTGTAGGCGGGAGAAAAGTGAAGAAAGCAGGCATATCTTTATGTGAATATGTCATGCCAGGCCTAGGAGGCAAGAAAATGTCTCAAGAACATGCCAGGGAAACAGCTAGGGTATTAAACGAAATTAACGCTGATTACATTAGGCTGCGTAGTCTGCATGTCCACCCAGATATGCCTTTATGGTCTAAGTTAGAAGATGGCGACTTCGAGCTACAAACAGAGGATGAGGTGGTGATGGAGATAGGTGCCTTTATCGAGAATTTGCAGGTTACCAGTTACCTTAAGAGCGACCATATACTTAACTTACTACCTGAGATAGAGGGTAAGATGCCCGAGGATAAGGGAAAATGCCTGGATATCATAAATAAGTATCTATTATTGCCAGATGAGGAAAGGCTCAATTTCAGGTTGGGGAGGAGGACTGGCTATTATGAGAAGCTATCTGACCTGACTGATAGCTACAAACACAAAAAAATAGATGAGGCGATAAAGCGTATTAATTCAACAAGGTCAGATAGCGTAGATAAGCTGATACTCAAGCTAAAAAACAGCTTCATTTAGTAGAGGAATTATGACGAAGGGTTTCTTGAACTTAAACCGCTTTAAACATGGCAGGGCGATAAAGAAAAATAGTGAACAAAAAGCTAAGTTGCAAGGGAAGAAGAGGGTTATAAGGAAAAGCGTCTAATCTGCCACCCTGAGCGCTAGCGAAGGCCCTGGATTCCTGGCGGAGCTTATCCTGACAAACCACAGTCCTTAACGAAGTGGAGAGGAGATTCTTCGCTCTTACCCACCAACCTACCAGTTAAATCTAAAGTCTCTTGACCATGTAAACACCCTCCAGATGGTAGCCAAGTGAGCGGTAATATTCTCTGGCACCAACGCCACTTAAAACACCTATTTCCCCAACATAAAATTCCTCTCTAGCAATTCTCTCCGCCTCTCGAAGTAATTTTCCCCCTAAGCCACGATGTTGAGCAGCCTGCTCTCGTTTTTTTCCTAAAGGAACCTCGGGGCCAAAAATATGTAACTCTCTGACCAAAGCCGAATCAGTATTAGAGGCTGCCTGAAGACCATAATTGTAGAGGAGGGGCTTGCCCCCTCCTGAACTGCGGGAGACCACAAGGGTCTCCCCTACGTAAGGTCTTTGGACACCTTTGCTTATTCTCATCCTCAATAAACCAAACAAAGTCTCATTTTCATCCTCGTAGGAAAGAAAAATTTCCCTCCCGCCGTAAGTTTCGTAGTCCACCCTGGTTAGCCATGGCTCGCCAATTGGCCAGCCATCCCTCAATCTATGCCCATGTTCTCGGCAGCGAATACATTTACAGCGGATGCCCAGTTCGTTCATTCGCTTCCTGATACTTCCCCTTAGCGCCAGGTCCTTACAACCAGCAATGATGAATTTGCCTGGAATATCCCGCATCAGCCTGGGCACTCTCACATACTTGGGAATCAAAGTCTTGATATCCACAAGCAGGTCTATCATCTCTGCATCCTCATAAGGACGGTAGCGTCTATCCCGATACCAGTTTTCCAGCTCACTTCCGGCAACCACCAGGGTAGGGTAAAGTTTAAGCCCATCAGGCCGAAAACGCTCATCGTCAAACAATCTTTGCGATAGTTCCAGATCATGCTCAGGCGTTGAGCCAGGCAAACCAGGCATCCAGTGATAGTAAACCTTAAAGCCATAATCTCTTAGTAACCGGGTAGCAGAGATAACCTCAGCTACTCCATGACCTCTCCGTGTCAGGCGATGAATGTCATCATCCAGCGTCTGCACCCCAATCTCCACTCTGGTAATGCCAAATTCAAGCATTCTGCTTATCTCCTCCTCCCCACACCAATCAGGCCTGGTTTCAATGCACAATCCCACACAGCGATGCTCAGCAGTCTCATTCAACTTCTTGGCTTCCTCTAAGTCAGCAGCTATAAAGCCATTGAGGGCGTCATAGCAAGCTTTGACAAATTGATACTGATACCCCTGGGGATAAGCGAGGAAAGTGCCTCCCATAATAATGAGTTCCACTTTGTCCTCAGCATGCCCCATGTCGGCCAATGTCTTGAGCCTGAATTCCACTTGCCTTCCAGGCTCAAAGTTGCACTTTAGAGCACGAAGAACCGCCGGAGATTCTATAGTATAGCTTTTTGGCGCTCCAAATGATTCAGGGCAATAGACACACTTGCCGGGGCAAGGAAATGGTTTTGCCATAACCGCCACCGGCGTTACTCCCGAAATAGTCCGAGTTGCCTTCTTCATGCTACACTACAGTTTAACAAAGCATATTCTATGACCACAAATAGAGAGGTCTTCGACCAGATAGCTGAAAGCTGGTACCAGGTAAGGCATTGGCCTTTGTTACAGCAAGAGTTAGAGGAGCTAGCTCAAAGATGGCAGGGTGGAAGGTTGCTCAATGTTGGCTGTGGCCATGGTCCTGACTTTTTGCCCTTCCAACAAGGATTTGAACTCTGGGGAATAGATTTTTCCCCCAAGATGCTCAGGCAGGCTCAGAGATATTCCAGCAAATTCAATTTTTATGTCAACTTAGCAGCCGCTGATGCGCTTTCGCTGCCCTTTCCCACCGCCACCTTTGACTGGACAATTGCAGTGGCCGTTTACCACCATATAAAGGGTCAAAACGAGAGAGAAAGGGCATTCAGGGAATTAAAACGGGTGCTGAAACCAGAAGGCGAGGCTTTTTTAACTGTATGGAATCGAGGACAACCAGGGTTCCGCTCAAAATCCCCGGAGCAGCAAGTTCCCTGGAGGCTGAGAGGTAAAACAGTCTATCGTTATTACCACCTCTTCTCCTGTGGCGAGCTCAAAAGGCTACTTGCCAAAGTTGGCTTTAAGATCCTTAGTGTAACACCAGAGAAATCCTATCACTTCCCCATAAAGAGTTTCTCTCGTAATATTTGCGTCTTGGTAAAGAAATAGCCCGGTATTGTGCGAACGCATTAAATACTTACGCCAACAAAAATACTAAAGAAATTCAAATCATAAGAATGCGCATCCCAGAACTGCTTTGCTCTCTGTGTTTTATATCTTGGTATTGTTCAGGATTTGGTGCTTTCAGGATTTTTTAACTATTCAAGGATAATTCGTGTTATCCAAATTACGTCTCTTGCTTGCCAGGCGACTCCTGGCCGATTTCTATCTTCTCAGGAAGACCTGCTTTGATGATGCCGATGAAAGTTTCCACCAACCCGGGGTCAAATTGTTTACCAGCGCCCTGTCTGAGTCGTTTTATCACTGCATTATCGCCTAAGGCATCACGGTAAGGACGGACAGAACCCATAGCAGCAAAGGCATCAGCTATAGCCAGAATACGAGCATCCAGGGGGATTTTGTCGCCTTCCAATCCCTCAGGATACCCAGTACCGTCCCACCACTCATGATGATATAAGACGCTATTCACACAGGGAACTAAACCGGGCACATTCCTGACAATATTCGCGCCCAGTATAGGATGGGACTTAATTGCTATCCAGTCCGTTTCGTCAAGTTTCCCTTTTTGGGTGAGTATCTTATCCGGAATACCAATCTTGCCAATATCATGGAGTAAAGCAGCAGCACTTATCCTGGACACCTCTTCAGGTGATAGGCCAATGGCCTCAGCCAGAGCTACAGCGTAAGTGTTAACTTTCCTGGAATGGCCATAGGTATAGTGGTCCTTAGCATCCACCGCCGCGGCTAAGGCATAAACAGTGCTTAAGCCAGTTCTTCTGGCATCAATCCCCACCTCGGTTGCTGACTCAGACAAGATTTTAGAGGAAGGGTAAATTCGGTTACCCCCGGTGCTCTTGGCATAATAAAGCGCGGTATCAGCCATGGTAACAAGCTCACCGTACATCATTCCGTCGGCTGGATAACTGGCCAGGCCCCCACTACAAGTCACCGCAATTCCCTGGGCCTCCATGGCAGCA
>JAGMDB010000006.1 GCA_023128875.1 Dehalococcoidia bacterium
TGGGCGTAAACATCCCTGAAGATTATCATGGCTTAACGCCTGAGGATTTAGTGCATATAGTACGCCATATTATTTTGATCAACAATGGTAAAGAGACTCCTGACGATATTGACCATTTAGGCAATCGACGAGCACACACCGTAGGTTTACTAGTACAAAATCAATTTCGAGTCGGTCTATTCCGTTTGGAGAGAACTATCAAAGAGCGCATGAGCATCCTTGGCCCTGAGGCAGCGACTCCTTCAGCTTTGATCAACATCCGGCCCATAGTAGCTACTGTAAAAGAGTTTTTTGGCCGGTCTCAACTATCTCAGTTCATGGATCAAACCAACCCGCTAGCTGAATTGACTCATAAGCGTCGTCTTTCTGCCATAGGTCCTGGCGGCCTCTCCAGAGAGCGGGCTGGCTTTGAAGTTCGTGATGTGCATCACTCCCATTATGGAAGGATTTGCCCTATAGAGACTCCTGAAGGTCCTAATATTGGTCTCATTGGCTCTCTAGCTACTTACGCTTCAATTAATAGGTATGGCTTTGCGGAAACTCCGTACCGCAGGGCTATCCATGAGGTGTCTAATACCGTGCCGCAATTGTTAGGGAGGACAATCCAAGAGGATGTGGTGGATAACGAAGGCCATCCAGTAGCTGAACAAGGGACGTTAATTACAGGAGAGATTGTGCCAAAGCTAGCTTCTCTTCCGGTGCAAACTATCAAGGTGGTTCCTTTTGCTTCTGACCAGATTGCCTATTTAACAGCTGACGAGGAAGATCAATATATCATCGCTGAAGCTAATGTCCCTCTCAACGGAAGAAGCGAATTTGTTGAGGAAAAGATTGAGGTTAAGAAAGGTGGCAACTATTTTAAGGAGATAGGGGATAAGGTGGATTTCATGGATATTTCCCCGAAGCAGCTATTCAGTGTATCCGCCTCCCTTATTCCATTTCTGGAACATGATGATGCTAACCGCGCTTTAATGGGCTGCAACATGCAACGTCAAGCGGTGCCCTTGTTGCACCCTCAGGCTCCGTTAGTGGCTACAGGTATGGAACGAGAGGTAGCTAAATATAGTGGACAGGTGATATTCAGCCCTATCAACGGTGTAGTAACTTCCGTGACCGGTTCACAAATCGTCATTGCGGATGAGGAAGGTGAAAATCATGTTTATAAGCTGAGCAAGTTCGTCAGAACTAATCAGGCGACGTGTATCAATCAACACCCAGTGGTAAACAAAGGGGACAAAGTTAAGAAAGGTCAAGTCATAGCAAATAGCTCTGCGATAGACGATGGGCAGCTTGCTTTGGGGCAGAATATTATCTGTGCCTTTATGAGCTGGAGAGGATATAACTTTGAAGATGCCATTATCATCAGCAACAGGTTGGTTAAAGAGGATACCTATAGCTCGATTCATATTGAGAAATTTGAGATTCAAGCACGTGATACTAAACTTGGCCCGGAAGAAACGACTAGGGATATACCTAATGTAAGTGAGGAAGGTCTGAACGATCTTGATGAACAAGGCATTATACGTGTCGGAGCCGATGTGAAGCCTGGCGATATCTTAGTAGGAAAAATTAGCCCCAAGGGTGAAACAGAACTTTCAGCAGAGGAAAAATTATTACGAGCTATTTTTGGCGAAAAAACGCGCGAAGTGAAAGACAACTCGCTTAGAGTACCACCTGGGGAATGGGGAAGAGTAATTAATACTAGAGTCTTCTCTCGTGATAACCACGATGAATTACCAGCAGGAGTGAACGAGCTTGTGCGGGTATGGGTTGCCCAGAAACGCAAAATTTCAGTGGGTGATAAAATGTCAGGAAGGCATGGCAATAAAGGGGTCGTTTCACTCATATTACCCGAGGAAGACATGCCATTCTTGCCTGACGGCACACCTGTGGACATTATTCTTAATCCACTAGGCGTTCCATCCCGCATGAATATTGGGCAAGTGTTAGAGGCCCATCTGGGGTGGGCAGCTTACGTATTAGATTTCAAGGTACTCAATCCAATTTTTGATGGAGCTGATGCTCTAGCTATTGAGGATGCCTTAGCCAGGGTTTGGATAGCCTGGAAAGCAAATGCCGTTAGCCTTAACTCAGGAGATTCAACTGATACAGCAGCTAATCATGAGAAAATAAGAGCTTGGCTTGAGGATCATGGTTTCAGTGCTGCCAAAATAATGGGTGAAAAATATAAAGGTGCGGCTAAGAGAGCCTCTCTTTGTTTGTGGCTTGAGGAACTGGGGGTGGATACACGGAATTTGAGTGGCACGAATTTAGAGCAAATGGCACACAAGATTTACAAGGAGCAAAGGATATACCCACCTACCTTTGGCAAAATAGAACTTCGAGATGGGAAAACTGGTATGCCTTTCGATCAGCCCATAACTGTGGGCAACGTTTACATGGCGAAATTAATACACCTGGTTGAAAACAAGGTGCACGCTCGCTCTACTGGGCCATATTCGCTTATCACACAGCAACCATTAGGGGGAAAAGCTCAATTTGGCGGTCAACGCTTCGGCGAGATGGAAGTATGGGCGTTGGAAGGCTACGGTGCGGCTCACACGCTTCAAGAAATGCTTACCGTAAAATCTGATGATGTGATGGGACGAGCTAAAGCCTACGAGGCCATTATCAAGGGCGAAGGTATTTGCCAACTTGGTGTTCCTGAAGCATGTAAGGTTTTATTTATGGAACTGCGCAGTTTGGGTTTTGCTGTGGAGCTAATTTCTGAAAATGAAGAAAAATAGACTACTTTGCCGATGCTAAGCCAAAGCTTAAAATTAGCCTGTACTGTGAGGTGATAAATAGAGATGGTTCAGTTTGATGAATTAGATGCTATCAGAGTGAGTCTTGCTTCACCAGAGCAAATCAGGAGTTGGTCTCACGGTGAGGTGACTAAAGCAGAGACGATAAACTACCGCACTTTGAAGCCAGAAAGAGATGGCCTCTTTTGCGAAAGGATTTTTGGCCCTACCAAAGATTTCGAATGTCATTGTGGCAAATATAAAAAGGTACGGTACAAAGGTGTCATCTGCGATAAATGTGGGGTTGAGGTAGCTCATTCCAGTGTACGCAGGGAGCGTATGGGGCATATTGAGTTAGCTGCTCCCGTGGCTCATATTTGGTTTGTCAAATTGGTGCCTAGCCGACTTGCACTTCTTCTCGATCTCTCTCCACGGAACTTAGAGTCGGTTATTTATTTTGCTCACCATATTATTACTTCGGTCAATGAAGAGGCTCGGAAAGAGAAGATTCACCAGATTGAGGAAGAAACAAGCCTGAAGATTAGTGAGCAAGAAGAGAGGGCAAACGGGAAAATTGAAGAATTACAAGCTAAAGCTAAGTCGGAAGAAAATGATGCGGTTATAGTAGAAAAGGTAAATCAGCTACGCGCTAGATTTGCGCAAAAAAAGTCAGAATTTGAGGAGGAGCTGAAAGTAAACAAGGCAGAGATAAAAGATCTTAAGCCATTGAAGCTGCTTGGTGGGGATCAATATCAAGAGTTTAAGAATAAATATGGTAGTATTTTTGAAGCGAGTATAGGTGCTGGAGCTATTCTAGAGATTCTAAAAAAAATTGACGTAGAGGGATTATACCAAGAACTCCTCGAAGAAATGCATAACACTTCTGGGCAATATCGCAAAAAGCTCAGTAAACGATTACAATTGTTTAAAGCTTTCAGGGCAAGCGGAAATAAACCTGAATGGGTGATTCTAACTGTGCTTCCTGTGTTACCACCAGCACTTCGCCCTATAGTGCAGCTGGACGGTGGCCGTTTTGTCATTAGTGATCTTAACGACCTCTATCGGCGTGTTATTAATCGTAACAATCGCCTCCGACGCCTTATGGAGTTGGGGGCGCCTGAGGTCATTATTCGCAACGAAAAACGTATGTTGCAAGAAGCTGTTGATGCACTTATCGATAATGGACGAAGGGGACGTGCAGTCACCACTGGTAATAACCACACCCTGAAGTCTCTTTCAGCTATGTTGAGGGGGAAACAGGGACGGTTTCGTCAAAATCTCTTAGGCAAACGAGTAGATTACAGCGGGCGCTCAGTCATCGTCGTTGGCCCCCAGCTTAAGCTTCATCAATGTGGCTTGCCGCGGCATGTAGCCTTAGAGCTATTTAAACCCTTCGTTATGCATAGGCTTATAGAGAGGGGTTATGCCAATAATGTGAAAATTGCCCGGCGCCAAGTGGAGAGAGCCAGACCTGAGGTTTGGGATTTACTTAGTGAAGTGGTTAAAGAACGCCCAGTATTGCTGAATCGCGCTCCCACATTACATCGCTTGAGCATTCAGGCTTTTGAACCTGTTTTAATTGACGGGTATGCTTTCCAGCTTCACCCTTTGGTTTGTGCTGCCTTTAATGCTGATTTTGATGGCGATCAGATGGCAGTTCATGTGCCGTTGTCCAAGGCGGCAGTGAAGGAAGCTAGAGAGCATATGCTCAGCGTTCATAATATGTTGCTACCCAGTTGTAGTGAGCCAGTAACAGCACCTAGCCTTGATATCGTCCTTGGTTGTTACTATCTCACCCTCATTAAACCTGAAGCTAAGGGGGGCGGGAAGGTTTTTGGCAATTTTGAAGAGGCTAAGATAGCTTACGAATTGGGCATAATTGACTTTAGTGCTGAGATTGAGGTGCGAGACAGAGATAACGGAGGGCGAATAAAGACCACTGCGGGGCGAATTTTATTCAATGAAGTTCTGCCTCCAGAGCTTCGTTTTTACAATGAAACGGCAGACAAAGCCACCTTAAAATCACTGGTATCTGATTGTATTCGTCTATCAGGCAACGAGGCTACTGCTACTGTCCTTGATAACCTTAAGCAATTAGGTTTTGATTTTGCTACAAAATCAGGGATTTCTATTGCCATGAACGATATTGAAGAACCTCCAGGCAAAACTAAACTGCTTAAGGAGGCTGATAAGTTAGTTAGAGTCGCTGAAGATCAATTTAACCGTGGCTTTATCACCGAGGACGAACGCTATGAGAATGTAGTTCAAATTTGGATGGACACCACCGACAAGGTTGGCGAGGATTTATCCCAATCCCTGGACCGTCACGGTGGTATCTATATGATGGCTACGTCAGGAGCAAAGGGCAATATCTCCCAGATCAGGCAGATGGCGGGGATGCGTGGACTGATGACCGATCCATCCGGGAAAATAATAGACTTCCCTATTAGGTCAAGTTTCCGAGATGGGCTATCACCTATGGAATATTTTATTTCTACTCATGGTGCTCGCAAAGGATTAGCTGATACTGCTTTGAGGACTTCAGATAGTGGTTATCTTACTCGACGCCTCATAGATGTGGCTCAAGATGCTAGCATAACTGAGAGAGATTGCGGTACTACTGAGGGAGTTTGGGTATCAAGAGAGAATGATGGAGGCGTTCTGCCTCCATTGGGTGAACGGATTATTGGCTATCTAGCGGCAAGCCAAATTGTTAACCCACATACAGGAGAAGTTATTGTTGCACGCAATGAGGAAATCAATGAGGAAAGGACCAAACAAATCACTGAGGCCGGCATAGCTCGAGTGTATGTTAGATCACCCCTTAGTTGTCAGTCTGGGTTTGGTGTTTGCCAGTATTGTTACGGTAGGGATCTAGCCAAAAGACAACTAGTAAATCTTGGTACCGCTGTAGGTATTATTGCAGCTCAGAGTATTGGTGAACCAGGCACTCAGCTTACTTTGCGTACTTTCCACACAGGTGGTGTAGTGGGCACTGATATCACTAGTGGATTGCCTCGTGTGGAAGAACTTTTTGAAGCTAGAACACCAAAGGGTAGTGCTATCATTTCTGATATTGACGGCACTGTTGAAGTGATTGATGTAGAGGAAGAAAACATGGTCAAAGTTACTAGCTCTGAATTTTATTCGGATCAATATGAATTACCGCCAGGCATGGAAGTCGCTGTGACTGAGGGACAATTAGTCGATGTTGGCACCGTTCTCTTTAATCCCGCTCTTCCTTTAGAGGAAACTGAAGAGCAATTGCCAGCAATAGCTGAACAGCAACCTATAGTAGCTAGAGTTGCGGGCCAAGTTGTTATTGACGATAAGCATTTTTATGTCAAATATGCGGAAGAGGAGGAGAGAGAATACATAATTCCACGTGGCGCAAGGTTACTCGTTAAGACGGGAGACACTATTAAAGGAGGTGAACAACTCACCGAAGGAATCATTGCCCCACAAGATATATTACATATTATGGGAAAAGAAGCAGTACAACAGTATTTAATCGACGAAGTACAAAAGGTATATCGCTCCCAGGGAGTAACCATACATGATAAGCATATTGCTACCGTTGCTCGTCAAATGTTGAGAA
>JAGMDB010000060.1 GCA_023128875.1 Dehalococcoidia bacterium
GCCTCTTTATCCAGGGGCTGGTTATTGTTTCCACACTTTGGCGATTGGATGCAGCTAGGACAGCCATCCTGACAGGGACATTCTTCAATCAACCTTAGAGTGGCTTGCCACAGCGTCTCTACTATCTCAAATCCTTTTTCAGCAATGCCAATGCCTCCAGGATAGGCATCATAGATGAATATTTCTGCCTTGCCTGTGTCGGGGTGAAAGGAAGTGGAAACCCCGCCAATATCGTTTCTATCGCAAAGAGCAAACAAGGGAAGTACTCCAATGCTGGCATGCTCGCAAGCATGCAAACCACCACGAAGACCAAATCCAGCCTCGGCTATCCTGTCAATTGCCTTTTGAGGCAGGTCAAACCAAAAAGACGTGGTGGGGAAGCTTTGCGGTGGCAAATCAAGAGGTTCCTCTCCGACTACTTCCTCGGTGAATTGCCTTTTCTTCTTAAAGCCGACCACTGTAGTGGTAACATCAACGCCTCCTAAATAAACTTTCACCCCGCGGCAATCTTTTTCTTTAGCTATCTTCACAACCTTAAGGTCGGTGATTTCCTTAGTCTGTGTGTAGTAATTGACCGAAGTCAGCATCGCTGCGGCAGTATGTCTGACTAAATCAAGCTCAGTTATGAGATAGGATTCGCCCTGATGAAGATAGATAGCGCCAGGGTGTATTTGAAAGAAAGCCATGCTAGCCTCCACCGTTTCCAGTAATCGACCCTGGGAGACATCAATGACGGCATAGTTTTCCCCCGATGTGGCTCTTATATTTACATCTTGAGCCGGGTAAGTGATAGCTGGGGTGAGATACCACCTCTTCTGGTGTTTCCTTAATCTGCCTTCTTGTTCTAACTCAGCTAGCGCAGTGTCAACATCAGCACCAAAGAACTCCTCATCAGCAAGAGGTTTCTCCCAGGCAGCACAGAGGAGATGGGGTTTTAAGATATGGGGGTTATTGGGATTGATTAAGGCGTTGTCAAAATTTTTACCAAAAAAGAAACCCGGGTTGCGCATCAAGTATTGGTCAAGCGGGTTATCTTGAGCGATAAAAAAGCTCAATGAGCTGCCCATACTTCGACCGCTACGCCCGGCCTGCTGCCAGGCGCTGGCGATACTCCCGGGATAGCCGGTGAGCACCGTGGCCTCTAAATCGCCAATATCTATGCCCAATTCGAGGGCAGTTGTAGCTACCAAGCCAAGGAGTCCCCCATTGAGGAACTGACGCTCAATTCGGCGCCTATCCCGGGGAAGATAGCCCGCCCGGTAGGGACTGATTTTGTCAGATAGAGAGGGAGGGAGCTGTCCTTGAGTATAAATATAAATAAGCTCAGTCAGTTTACGACTGCGAGCAAAGACGAGGCTGCGAATATTATTCTGGATTAGCTCTGTAAGAAGGAAAGTAGCTTCGGTATTGGAGCTATGCCGGCTTCCCTTAGCCTCATCAATGAAAGGCGGATTCCAGAAGGAGAAATATTTCTCGCCATGTGGTGACCCATCCCCAACAATTTCCTCAAAAGGCAGGTCAAGTAAATTTTGAGCATGCTCCTTTGGGTTAGCAATGGTGGCTGAGCAACAAATAAACTGAGGGTTAGAGCCATAAAAACCGCAAACCCTGCGCAACCTGCGCAGAATGTTAGCCAGATGGGAGCCAAACACACCTCGATAAACATGAGCTTCGTCTATCACCAGATACTTCAGGTGACGAAATAGCCTGGACCATGATTGGTGATTGGGTAAAATGCCAAGGTGGAGCATATCTGGGTTGGTGAGCAATACTCTGGCCTGTCTCTTTATGCTAGCCCTCTCGGTTTGCGGTGTATCGCCATCAAAAGTAGCTACCGCGGCTTCAGAGAGAAATTCTGGGCAGGCAAATTCCTTCAGACTCCTTAGCTGGTCCTGGGCTAGAGCCTTGGTAGGGAAAATGTAAACAGCACGGCTAGTTTTATCGTTCAATATCGCCTCAAGCGTTGCCAGGTGATAGCACAGGCTCTTGCCACTGGCACTGGGTGTGGATACTATGACATTTTTCCCGGCCAAAATAGCATTCAACGCCTCTGCTTGATGGTGGTAAAGCGCCGGCATTCCTGAGGATTCAAGGCGTGCCCTAAGGTCAGGATGAAGAGGCTTGTCTAAGTTGCCAAAGATGGCATCTTGTGAAGGGATATACTCAGTGTGAACGATCTGCTGCTTATAATGGCGCAAAGTGATAAGGTGGTGAAGAAAGGCAGCAGCATCCATCCACAATTTAGAGATTCTTTAGCAACTCTACTTGCCATTCTGGCCCTGAACGAAGTGAAGGGGAAGAATCTAGAGACCCTTCTCTACTGCCCAGGGTGACAGATAACATCCTCAATTCAGAAAGCTGGGAAAATCTCTATTTCCGAACCCAGCAACTCCAGGTCAGGATAATTCTGCGTAATGAACTTCACCACGTTGGATAACGTTTCATCGGCATGCCTTCTATGGTTGCTAACGCAAGTTACACCCAACGTAGCTAACTGCCATAAACCCTGATTATCAATTTCAGCTACGGAGACGTTATAGTTATTGTGTAGCCGTGTAATGATAGATTTAATTACCCGCCGTTTACCCTTAAGGGATTGATTCTCAGGGAGGCGAAGCTCTATTTGGCATACACCGACATTCATCGGCTAATTATCAGGCTTGCTGCTGTTCTTTAATCTTGCTATAGCAATCACTGCAGTAAACTGGTCGCCCTTCTCTAGGCTCAAAAGGTACTTCAGTTTCACATCCGCACTCTGCGCATGTTACCTTGTACATTGTTCTTGGGCCATATCTGCCATACCTTCGTTTAGCTTCGCGGCAATCTGGACAACGAGTAGGTTCATGTTGCAAACCACGCGATTGATAAAACTCCTGCTCACCGATAGTAAAGACGAAAGTTTTACCGCAGTCCCGACAAGTCAAAGTTTTGTCTTCTTGAGCCACTGCATACCTCCTGTGTTATGTATAATCTTACCTCGTCTGGTTGCAGTCTCCACCGGCTCAAGACTTCTACTAAATAGTTACCTGAGGCTCTTCGGAACAACAACCCTCACCAAGGTTTTACTCGACTTATCTAAATATACACGGAGGGGATATGCTAGTCAAGAGCACCATATCCTTTTTCCCTGAGCTGCGGCATTAATTGGTCCAGTGCCATTACTGTTGACTCGTATGCTGACCCAACCGTGGGGGAATAACAGGTATCAATCACAGCCAGCTTTTGAACTGGTATTTTCTCTGCTATGGCAAGAGCGAGCCTGTCGATTTTCCCTGCCACCATTTCTTCCGAAATGATTTGTGCTCCAATCAGGTATTGAGCTTTGTGGTCGGCAATAAGCTTGATGTGGATACGTTTACCTCCATATGAGCGCCGCCGCGTGGCAGTTCTGGTTATGCTACAGACGATATCCAAACCCCGTTTTCGGGCGTGAGTTTCCGTAAATCCCACCGTGCCTACCTCATAGCCGAAAACTTCGGTAACCAGGGCCATCACAGTGCCCTGGTGGGGAAGAATGTTGCCCAGAACTAGATTCGTCGCTGCTATTCTCCCTGCTGTTGCTCCAGAAGTGGCTGTTTGGTAGCTCCTTTTGCTACACGTTATTCTATCCCAATTCTCCATGCAATCCCCTATAGCATAAATACTTGGGTCGCTGCTTTGGAGGTATTCGTTCACAGCGATGGCCCCCGATTCGCCTACCTTAATGCCCGCTTTTTTAGCCAACTCTACATTGGGCTTGGAACCAGTAGCGAACAAGGCTAAGTCCACCTCCAGCTCTCGTTCTGGCAGGGATATGACCTTTTTGCTCTTACGACTCTTTATGCTGTTGATTTGCGCCGACAAAATCAGCTCGATACCTCTTTGCTCTATTCTCGCCTTAACGATTTCCGCCATATCTTTATCCAGATATGCCCGGAGGACACGGTCTGCCCTGCCTATAAGATATATCCTGTCATAATTTCTTGCTTGCAGAACTTCAGCTATGTCCAGAGCAATTTGTCCCACGCCCACGATGGCCGCACTGGAATATCTGGGGATGGCTTTCTCCAGAGTTCTGGCAGTGCTCAGGCTGGTATCCAGAACGAATTCATTGCGGCCATCCAGCCCCTGTACAGGAGGGATAATGGGGATAGAGCCCAGATCTAAAATCGCTTTATCGTAACTGTAGCTTTCTCCACCGGCTATCAGGCGTTTTTGCTCTGTAATGATATCGGTAACCTCTGTATTCAGGTGAACGTTGATATTTCTTTCGTTGTAGAATTTCGGCCTGAACACAAAACTATCCTGCCAGGAGGGAAGAAACCCGCTTAGCACATAGGGGATTTCGCATGGCTCATGTCCTATCTCACTGCGTTTGTCAAATAGGTCGATTTGAGCTTCTTTATCCAAACGGCGAATAACATTGGCGGCATTATTGGCGCCTCCCCCACCACCTACTATGCAAACCCTCATTTTCTTTCCATTCCGTTTATGTTATTTGCTCTGCAAGCTCTTGCAATTACAGATGCTCGCTCCTTAAACTGGTAATACGGCCTTCCGCTTGTTTTCTTTACTCCCAGATTTCCTCTATTATATTGATAAGATTTGAAATTGGCAATGGAACCGAAAGCAATATACTGGCTTGGTGATAGATTAAGAATATTGGACCAGACAAAGCTTCCCCAGGAGCAAAGCTTCATGAACGTGGCTAATTATCATGATGTAGTCTTAGCTATCAAAGAAATGAGAGTTCGAGGGGCGCCAGCTATTGGAGTTGCCGCCGCCTATGGCATAGCTCTGGGGGCGCAGGGTATAAAATCGAGGGGTAAAGCAGAGTTTTTCAGCCAGTTTGAGCAGATTTTGCAGGCCTTCTCCACCTCCAGGCCTACTGCTGTTAACCTCTTCCGGGCTATTGGCAGGATGAGGAAAATAGCTGCCACAGGTAGTACCATTACTGAAATGAAGGAGATCCTTATTAATGAAGCGAAGCGAATTCACCAGGAAGAAATTGAAGCCAGCAGGCGTCTCAGCCAGGTAGGAGCAGAGCTTATCAAGGATGGATTTACCATCCTTACTCATTGCAACGCTGGCCCTTTAGCCACCGCTGGCTACGGCACTGCACTGGGTGTAATTAAAGCCGCTAAGGAGCAGGGAAAGGGAGTGAACGTTATCGCCACAGAGACGCGCCCCCTTCTCCAGGGAGCCAGGCTCACGACCTGGGAACTTAGGCAGGAAAACATTCCCGTAACCCTGGTCACCGACTCTATGGCTGGCTATTTTATGCACCAGGGGAAAATAGACTGCGTCATTGTCGGAGCTGATAGGATTGCCGCCAACGGTGATGTGGTCAACAAGATTGGCACCTATGCCCTGGCCGTTCTGGCTAAAGAAAACAATATCCCATTTTATGTGGCTGCCCCGAACAGCACCATTGATTTTTCTGTATCTTCAGGGGATAGGGTTCCTATAGAGGAGCGAAATCCTCGGGAGGTAACTCATATTCAGGGGATTCCCATTGCACCGGAAGGGGTGAAGGCGGCCAATCCTGCTTTCGATGTAACTCCTCATAATTACATAAGCACTATCATCACCGAAAGAGGTATAATAAAAGAGCCGTATGAAAAAGAGCTAAAGAAAATAGCGAGGGGGTAAGGAGATGCCAACATATGAGTATTGGTGCCCAAGCTGCGATAAGGAGTTTGAGGTTAAAAAGCCGCTCAGTGATTTCGATAAACCTGCCTTCTGCCCTGATTGTGGTGCTCAAGGGGAAAGGCTGGTATCCTCTTTCGCATCGAAGATTGGCTACAATCTGCAGGTGCCAGCAAAACCGCCTTTCAGAAAAAAGGGTACTGCGCAGAAAAAGTAAAAAAATACTGCCAGGAGGTTATGAACATGGAACTTTCTCCGCTGGCAAGGGAAAGGTTAGCCAGAATCGGCGATTTATCGCCACAGGAAAAGGAGAGAGCAAGGCGGTCAAGCAAGCTTGGCTCTTTGCTCTCCCAATACTTCAAAGGCGAGATGAGTTCAGAGGATTTATGGAAAGAGCTGAACTCCCTCAAAGAACAAAGCGATGAATCTATCATAAAGGAAGCGCAGAGTAAGTTGATAGATACACTTCGTTTGCAAATGAGCCAGGCAGATTTTGGCCAGCGCCGCAGTGCTATTTTAGCCATAGAAACGATGAGAGGCGAGGGAAAATATTCTACCTTAGAACTAGCTCTGAATTCGGTTGAAGCCCTATGCCAGGAATACACACAAATCAAAGAACAAACGTATGAGCAGCTCAAAAGCGCACTGGAAGGCCAGTTCCAGGCAGTAGCGCAACAGGTAATAAAACAGGGTTTGAAGGTTGATGTGGGAAGTTCAATAGAGGCCAACGTCAAAAATAGCCCACAATGGAAAGCTTTCATCGCCGAGCATGAGAAATCCTGCGGGGGAATGTTCGACAGCCACATAGCCAGGCTACGAGAGATTATTTGAATTAGGCAAATAATCTTCCAGACCAAAAGTCCTCGGATAGGCTTTTACCTTTAATCATCCTGTAAATGCTTGATAAGTCAACATTAATCCAGTATAATCCTCATAGAGCAATAAAAGGAGCATGAGTAATGGACAAACTGTTAACTGTTAACGAAGTTGCTGAATATCTCAGGCTAAATCGAGAGACTGTTCTCCGCAAAGCCAGGAAGGGAGAAATCCCGGCAATTAAAATGGGCTACAGAAGCTACCGCTTCTATAGACATCAGATTGATGATTGGTTAAGGAGAGAAGTCGTGTCTGAAGGTCAGGCAGCATCTAGAAAAATTGGGGTGTTAGACCTTCCTAGTTATGACCTCGGTGTGATTAAAGGTAGTTTGAGCCGCAGGGAAATATATAAGGACTTATGATGGACGGCCCTGTTTTCCTCGACAGCAACATCCTGGTTTACGCCGTCAATGAAAAGAGCCCATATTACACTGGTGCTAGAGCTATACTTGATATAATCAACAAAGGAGAGCTTCGAGTTTGCCTTTCCCCTCAAGTGTTGGGTGAATTCTACGCTGTAATAACTAACCCTCGGAAGCTGGAACGAGCTCTGCCCCCGCAGGAAGCAGCCGATGTGGTTGAAAGGTTTTTGTCAGCGGATGCTGTGCTGAAGCTCTACCCCCAAAAGAGCACCCTGAAACTAACTCTGAAACTGGTTAAACATTATCAAATCAAGGCTTTAGACTTCTTCGATGCTCAGGTAGTAGCTACTATGCTGGATAATGGAGTAACCACCATTTATACTGTGAATGAACAAGATTTCGCTATATTCGAGGAGATAAAAGCAGTTAATCCGTTTAAGCAGGCATGATGAAACCCACATGGGGGCAATGCTTTTGGAATGCTACATATTACGACCTAAAAGGAGACCCTTGTATTGAGAGATACCTGGGGGAATGAGGTTCGGCTTACACAAGAGCGTTTAGCACACCTTTCAGAACACCCTGAAATGAAAGAGCAAAAAGACAAACTTGCCGAGACGCTACTTGAACCTGATGTAATAATACAGTCACAGAGTGGCAGAGCTGTCAGGCTATTCCACCGCCTTTATAAAGGAACCATCGTGGGGGATAAATATCTCTGTGTGGTGGTAAAATATCCTCAGGTTGGTAACGCCTTTATTATCACTGCGTATCTTACTGACAAGATTAAAAGAGGAGGGATACTATGGAAAAGGTAAAGGTCTGGTATGACCCTGAAGGCGATTTCCTTGAGGTAATGTTTAAGCAGAAGGAAGGCTATTTCCGAGAGACGAACTCCGATCAAGTAATGGAGAAAGTAGACGTAGAAGGGCATGTCATAGGGTTTTCTATTCTGAAAGTCAGTGCCCTGAAGAAAGAGCCTCTCGACATTGACTTGGTGAACGTTGCTGAATAGGCAAATCCAGCTTAGAAACTAAAAAATGAACCAAAAATCGCAAAGGTGGCATCACCCCGGTGGTAAGCTTCGGGAATTGGGTGCAGAAAGGCTAACCGATACTGAGCTGCTTTCCATCCTTATCGCTCCAGGTGTTAAGGGCAAGCCGGCAGAAAAGATTGCCGAGGAGATTCTACAAAGGTTCGGCGGCTTCAAAGGAATGGCAAACCAGCCCTTAGAAAAGCTCCTGGATATAAGGGGACTCGGTGATACCAAGATAATCCGCATCGCCGCTGCCTTCGAAATCGCCCGGCGAATTGTAGGAGAGGTGTTAAGGGGGCATGAAGAAATCTGAACTTAGTGGTAAAGGGAGGAGAATTTCCAGCCCTTTCGGCACTGCTATCCACAAGACGGAATGGACATGCGCCGCCAAAGTTGCCGAATGGATGAATGACATCATTAAAGAGAAAGGCTTACCTCTGGGTCAAGCCGAGGTAGAAACCACCCAAGAAGGCAATAGAAAACGGGTGGATATAATTCTCTTTGAAAGCCCAGCCAGCCAAAATGCCATCTGTGTTATCGAGACAAAGCAACCTTACTTTGACCCTCTTGATGAGGAAGAGCTTAAGGAGCCGACAAGAAAGAAAGCTACTCAAAGAAGCGCTAAATACTTTGCCACTTCCAATTTCCAACATCTCTATTGGTTTGATACCGAAAGAGTTAATAGCCTAAGACCTCTAGAGGAGCAAATTCAGGATAAATATTCCCTGTCTCAAATTGAGAACTTAGACCTGATAGAAGAGCCCAGATATAAAAATAGTATTATTCTTGGATTAGAGCGCTTCCTTACCGATTTATATGAGGTTCACTCAGGCAAGGAAGCTAAACCTAAACAAGCCATTGATGAACTGCTTATCTATCGGCTTCAGGATAAGATAAGAAGGCTTTCCAGATATTACACCACTATAATTTATAATCGGTACCACAAGGATAATGCCTTTGCCAGAGAGCTTGGCAAATGGTTTGTATCTCAGGGTTGGAGTTTTGCTCCTTGGCAGCCTCAAGACTTTGATAAAGCAGCAAGGCAGGCCGCCTATCTGCTGGTGAATAAAATCCTCTTCTATGATGTACTCCAGACTAAGCGTCCACATCAGCTTGACCCACTGGAAATTCCACAGAGTTTGACTAAAGGAGCAGTATTAGAGGCTACTCTCCAGGGCTATTTTAAACAGGTTCTTAAGATAGACTACGAGACCATCTACACCACAGATTTCATCGATGATATCGCCTTCCCCAACGAGGAAAATGTAGTCAAAGAAATAAGAGAGTTAGTGAGTATTCTGCGACAATATGACTTCTCCAAGCTTGGCTACGATATAATTGGTAGAGTATTTGAGAGGCTTATTCCCAAAGACGAGCGGCATAACCTGGGACAGTATTTCACCAATCCCGATGTGGTTGACATCATCCTCAAGCTTTGTCTGAGGCACGAGGATGACAAAGTTCTCGACCCCGCTTGTGGTGCTGGCACATTCCTGGTGAGAGCCTACCAACATAAGAAGCTATTGGATCAATTTCTAAAGCATGTGGATATTTTGAAAACTTTATGGGGTAATGACATTGCCAAGTTCCCTGCTCACCTCTCTACTATAAATCTAGCTATCAGGGATTTAAGTGTGGACAAAAACTACCCCAATATTCTTCAGGAGGATTTCTTCACTCTCTTAAGCACTGAGGGCGGCTTTGAGTTACCTGAAAAATGGCGAAAGGCTAGAGCAAAGACCCTAGGTGTGAATGAGAGAGAAGTTACCTATCCTTGCTGGTTCGATTGTGTTGTGGGTAACCCCCCATATACCCGCCAAGAGGAGATGCCCGAAATCGCCCCCGAGGTCAAGCAATATAAGGAAGGGATTATAGACAAAGCTCTCAAAGATAACGCAGGTAAGAGAATTGCTGAAATCTCCAAAAGGGCTGGCATCCATGCTTACTTCTTTGTCCACGGAATGAAATTCTTAAGAGAAGGTGGTCGCTTTGGCTTCGTTGTTTCCAATTCCTGGCTGGATGTGGACTA
>JAGMDB010000061.1 GCA_023128875.1 Dehalococcoidia bacterium
TTGAAAAAGCCAAGAGCTTTGGCAAAAGGCGGAAGACTAGAGAGGGGATAGATATTGACCTTTTGGTGAAGACAGTGATGGATAAGCTTGGCGATGATACTCTGGGCAAGTTCTACCGGGAGAAAATATCCACCCACAAGCCTTTGCGTACCAGGGTACTGCCTAAAATCTCAGGCGAAGTTAAATTGGAGCAAGAGCTTTTCGGCTGGCGTCTTTCAGCAGGTAGAGAACGCATAGATTGTGCTTCAGAAATTGAAGCCCGCTATCTCAAAATTTGGCTGGAAGCTGGGCTGGAGAGCGTCAAGATACCTAAAGCTGAAGGTTACTTGGGGGAAATTGCCCCCGAACTAGAGAGCTTAAAGCGAAGGACAGATGAAGTTTTCGAGGATTACCTTGGCTCCATCCTCGACCCTAGACTTCGCCAGCGTCTCCTTCACCAACTCTGGCAAGAGGCTATGAAATGAAAAATTCTGCGCTTGAAAAATGGGAATACAGGGAACATACAAGGGTCAAGCATATCTTGTTAGGGAAATATCTTGCGGCTTGGATACCAATCCTCGGGAAATATAATCGTAGAATTTGCTATTTCGATACCTTTGCTGGCAGATGTGAATATGTTTATGAAAAGACAGGTAACACTATTCAAACAGGTTCACCTCTTATCGCCTTAAAAATAGCAGATAAGCTTAGCGGATACTTTAGTAAGTTAATATGCTTCTTCATTGAAAAAGATAAAGACAATTTTAAGAACCTCGAAAATGTAGTGGAGCGTGAAAAGTCAAATATCAAAAACTGGGGGAAAATAGAAATCATAAAGGAAAACGACGAGTTTGCCAATGTTGCCGATGAGATTTTCCAATATCTCGAAAATGAAAAAAGCATTCTTGCTCCCTCTTTCTTCTTCCTAGATCCCTTTGGGTTTAGTGGAATTCCCTTCCGAATAATAACCAAGGTTCTATCTAACCCCAAAACGGAAGTATTCTTTACTTTTATGGTGCGTGACATTGCGCGTTTCATCGAGTTACCCGAGTTAGAAGATACCTTTAATAACTTATTTGGGACAAATAGCTGGAAAAGCATATTAACCTCTCCGCAGAAGCCAGAGATTGCTTTGATAAATTTATATCGAGAGCAGCTACATAAGGTAGCCAATGTAAAGTATAGCTGGGCTTTCAGAGTATGTAGCTCGGAGAAGGTAGAGACTCTCTATTATCTTATTCATGCCACGAATAATCTCAAAGGCCATTCCATAATGAAAGACATTATGTTCAAGCAAAGTGCACAGGGTAATTTCGCTTACTTGGGCCCACAAGATATTACAGCACGTTCTCAGATGAAGTTATTTGACATTAACAGTATTGAGGACTTGGAAAAATATTTAATGGAGCGTTTTAAAGGGGAAACCATCGCCTATGGCAAAATTCAAGAGGAAGTCTGCATCCCATGGTATCTTGAGCCTCCTTACGCCGACCGACATTATAGGCAAGCCCTAAGAGAACTTGAAAGGGAGAAGATGGTTAGAATAAACAGGGTAACATCAAAAACTCCGAGAGGATTAAGTAAACATGATGAAATAACTTTCCCAAGAGGCAATCCTGTGGCAGTTGACTTTTTATCATCCATCCCTAAATTAGCAATCAAGCCTAAAAACTATTATAAGGAATACCAACAACTCGACGGTAATAAAGAGACCTTAGTTAGCAGAGTTGGCGATGGCTCCATCATAACAAGGTTTGATAAAACGCCTCCCGCTATCAAGCAGACAAATGTTGTGTGTCCTCATTTCCTCGAATTGAAGTGGGCTTATGGCTGTCCTTTCGATTGCGCCTGGTGCTATCTCAAAGGGACCTTCAGATTCCGACCTTCTGGCATGAAGCCGGTAATTAAAGATTATGAAAAAGTAGAATTGCACACCAGAAGATTTCTCAGCGAAGTCACAACACCTGAAATACTTAACACAGGCGAGATAGCCGACTCTCTGATGTGGGAAAATTCAAGCAAGCCTTTCTCTAAATTCATTATTCCAATATTCGAAGAGCAAAATAGACATAAAGTATTGTTTGTAACCAAATCTGACAACATAAAGAATCTGTTAGAGATTAATCCTCATAATCAAGTTATCATGAGCTTCAGCCTCAACGCAGATGAGGTGGCCAAAAGGTGGGAAAGAGGTGCTCCATCCGTTGATAGAAGAATTGAAGCTGGGCGAAAACTCAGCCAAGCAGGCTATGAAGTAAGGATAAGAATTGACCCTATAGTGCCAGTCCTAGATTGGAGGAGCCACTACACAAATCTTATTAAACAGATTTTCACAAACTTTGTTCCAGCGCGAATTACCTTGGGGTCATTGCGGGGATTGCAAAGCACAATCAACGGAGCTACAGACAAAAGCTGGCGAGAGTATCTAAAGGAGAACTCTAATTGGGGGAAGAAGGTTGAATTCAATACTCGGTATGAGATGTATGCCACACTCATTAGCCAGCTAAAGGAAAAGTATAATTACAAAGAAGTTGCTCTTTGTAAAGAAACCCTGGCAATGTGGGCAAAGCTAGGGA
>JAGMDB010000062.1 GCA_023128875.1 Dehalococcoidia bacterium
AATCATGATCTACCAAGTCGTAAGATATGATGTAGTTCAACATCGTTTTAAGCAGTGGCACAGTTGTTCTCGGGTTGACTGCTAAAGTGATTTGCGCCAACGGGTCTATTCTCGTTGCTCTGGGATTGATAGTGATAAGCTTGCTGCCTTTTCCTACTGCTTCCCTGATTTTCAAGCCAACTATAGGATAATCCTCGGTGATGTCACAGCCAAAAACAAGCGTAAGATCGCTGGCTAGGATGTCGCTATAAGAGCAAGTGGAGGCATTTATGCCAAAGCTCTGGGCTAAACCTTCCATCAGCACGGATGGAGTTAGGCTATTTATGTTATTGGTTCCCAAAACGACCCGAGCAAACTTTTGGGCCACGTAAATTTCTTCATTCGTCAATTGAGGAGATACAAGGACCGCCAGCTTTTCTCCGCCGCTCTGGTTCTTAATCTGCCTCAGCCCCTCACTTGCCATGGATATTGCGTTATCCCACGTTACTTGGGCCAAATGGCCGTTTTCTTTGATGAGAGGTGTTGTGAGTCGCTTTGAATCGTGGCTGTCGCAATGGCCAAAAGCTCCCTTTCTACAGAGATTACCGTTATTTACTATACTCCCAGCAGGGGAGGTGACATTCACTAATTTTTCACCAATTACATTCAATTCTATATTGCAGCCAATACCACAGTGGGGGCAGACGCTAGGCACAGCTTTGGTTTTCCATGGTCCCTGTTTAGGCAGGCAAACTCTGGCTGTCAGGGCGCCTGTAGGGCAAGCGGAAATGCACTGGCCACACGATACACAATCTGTTAACCAGAGAGGCAGATCTAGGGAAGGCTTTATAGCGGTATCGAAACCGCGTCCGACAAAGCCTAAGGCGCTGATGCCCATAACCTCGCTACAGATTCTTACGCAGCCGCCACACGAAATACACTTGTTTGGTTCTCTAATAATATAGGGGTGGTCATCCTTACTTATGGAGAAGTGGTGTTTGTACCCGGTATATCTATCTCCTCTCACGCCATACTCAGTGGCCAGCTTCCGTAACTCACATTCAAATACATCTTGGCAACCGCAGGCCAAGCAGCGCTCAGCCTCCTTTCTTGCCATTTCCTTAGTGAGTCCGAGCTCGATTTCGTCGAAATTACTCTTTCGCGCTTTGGGGCTTAGAGTGGGCATTCCTGTTCTTGGAGTGCGCACTACATCTTTATAGTCGGTGATATCGATGTCACTCAATTCTCCTTTAGTGCAGTTGAATGGCTTTTCGATACATGTCACTGGTTGCCCGCTGACATACTGGTTCATGGAAAGGGCTGCTCTTCGTCCCGCAGCTACTGCCTGGATCACAGTGGCTGGACCTGAGACACAGTCACCTGCGGCGAAAATCCCCTCAAGGGAAGTTTGCATCGTTTCCTCATCGGTTATCACATATCCCCTATGGTTAAGCTCCAGCCCACCATCTTTAGGGAATCCGGAGGTATCAATGGTTTGGCCGATGGCAGCAATTACTGTATCCACGTGCATGGTGAATTCCGAATTTTCTATCGGCTTCGGCTTTCGTCTGCCTGAGCTATCTGGTTCTCCCAAGGCCATTTTGATGCATTCCATGGAGGCGACAGTGCCATTTTGGGCAGTTAATTTTAGCGGCGCCGCCAGGAAGTGAATTTTTACTCCTTCCTGCTCGGCTTGTTCTACTTCCTCTTCGTTTGCAGGCATCTCCTTTCTCGAGCGCCTGTAGACAATAGTTACCTCCGCAGCACCCAGTCTGAGAGCAGTTCGCGCTGCATCAACTGCTGTGTTGCCGCCACCAATAACCGCTATCTTCTGTCCCAGGTTTACTTCTTTGTGCGCAGCTACATCTTGCAGAAATCCTATCCCGGAGAGGGCGCCGGGCAAATCCTCCCCTGCAATCCTCATTTTCTGGTTGACCCAGGCGCCAATGCCAAGGAAGATAGCTTCATAACCCTTGGCTTTCAGACCTTCGATGGTGAAATCTCGCCCAAGAGATACATTGCAGCGGATTTGACGACAAAAACGGGTGATGGCAGATATCTCCTTGTCCAAGATTATTTTGGGAAGGCGACATTCTGGAATTCCATATCTGAGCATCCCACCAAGCTGAGGGTTTGCCTCGAAAATGGTTACTTCGTGTCCCTCCAGGGCGAGGTAATAGGCTGCTGATAAACCGGCCGGCCCTCCACCCACAATTGCCACACTGTGCCCTGTGGCAGGCTCTGGCTCAGGGGTATAGAGGTCCCCGTTACCCAAATTAAAATCAGCTGCAAA
>JAGMDB010000063.1 GCA_023128875.1 Dehalococcoidia bacterium
CTGCATTTCTTTGCTGGGCATCTCTTCTCGTAGATGTGAGCCTCATATTCATCGCGGAAATACCTGATGGTGGTAAGCACGGGGTTGGGTGCGGTTTGCCCTAGCCCGCATAGAGAAGCTTTCTGCACTTTCTCTGCTAGTTCCTTCAATAGCTGTATATCTCCCTCTTTTCCCTGACCCTCAGTAATTCGTTGTAGAATCTCTAACATGCGCAGAGTTCCTATGCGGCAGAAAGTGCACTTGCCGCAGGACTCGTCTTGGATGAAATTCATGAAGAACTTGGCGACATCCACCATGCAGGTGCTCTCGTCTATTACTAGCATACCCCCTGAGCCCATGATGGCGCCTGTGCTGGTCACAGATTCATAATCTACAGGGATGTCAGCAAGTCTTGCCGGAATGCATCCGCCGGATGGTCCCCCAATCTGAATTGCCTTGAATTTTTGACCTGATGAGGTTCCACCGCCGATGTCGAAGACAATCTCCTTGAGGGTTATGCCCATAGGAACCTCCACTAGCCCGCCATGAGCGACCTTGCCTGCCAGAGCGAAGAGTTTGGTGCCCTTGCTTTTCTCAGTCCCATAGACACTATAGGCATCTGCTCCATTGAGTATGATCCAAGGCACGTTGGCCAAAGTTTCAACATTATTGATATTGGTGGGCTTGCCCCATAAGCCAGATTGTGCTGGGAAAGGAGGGCGGGGTCTGGGCATCCCCCTGTGCCCCTCTATGGACATGATAAGAGCTGTCTCCTCACCGCAGACAAAAGCTCCGGCCCCCAGCCTGATCTTTGTATCGAGGCTGAATTTGCAGCCCAGGATGTCCTCACCTATAAATCCTTTTTCTTTAGCTTGGGCGAGCGCTATCTTCAATCGGCGGACTGCCAGTGGATACTCTGCTCGGACATAAATGTAAGCCTCCGAGGCGCCAATGGCGTAAGCGGCTATTAATATCCCTTCAATAACGCTGTGAGGGTCGCTTTCCAGGACGCTCCTGTCCATGAAAGCGCCAGGGTCTCCTTCGTCAGCATTACATATTATGTATTTAGGATTGCCTGAGGCCTTTTTGGCGAAGCTCCACTTGACGCCGGTGGGAAAGCCTGCCCCACCTCTTCCCCTCAAGCCAGATCTGGTGATTTCATCAATCACCTCCTGTGGTGACATACTGTGTAATACCTTCCTTAATGCTTCATAGCCGTCCGCTGCTAGATAATCATCGATGGATTCGGGGTCGATGGTGCCACAGTTGCGAAGAACGATTCTTACTTGCTTGGCTAGGAAATCAGAGCCCTCCGTCTTCATCCAATCAGCAAGAACAATCCACTCGGTAACGGGTTGCCCGCCGATAATGTGATCTTCGATTATACGATCGAGCTTGCTAGGTGTAACTTTGCCGTAAAACACACGTCCATGCTCCGGTGAAGAGACCTCAACCAATACCTCGTTGTAACACATGCCCATACAGCCAGTTTGCTTCACCTCTATGGGTAAATCCTTCTCCTGAAGTTTGGTTTTTAAGGCATCATATATGCGGAGCCCACCAGCAGCGATGCCGCAGGAGGCAAGCCCGACCCTGATAACCCATTTCCTGTTTTCTTTATCCCTTTGCGGAAGCATGATCGCTCCTAAGCATATTCTCCGATTACATGGCCGAGTTTATCAGGTGTAGCCTTACCCCATAATAGATGCTTATACCCAGGCAAAGATACCGCAGCCACCATATTATTGTAGCAGATGCTAGCACAGCTGCCTTGTTTCTCAAATCTATGGTCGCCTTCTCCTGGTTTTGAAGCTATATAGATAGGCGGGGCCTACAAGCAGTAATACCATAGGAGATAAGGACAAATTCTCATAGCCCAGCCCTGTTGCTATGTTTCTTTGGGAGCAGTAGTCGTCGCTAAATTTGCCATTGAGCCTTCATCACAAGGCTCGTTTCAGGTAGTGGCAGCTTCTGTTTTCCTCTCAGTTTGCCGAAGTTGATTCACTATCTTACGAATATCCTCAGGAGCAAGCCGCCCATGAACTTCGCCATTAACCATCACGCAGGGAGCCAGACTGCAACAGCCAAGGCAGGCTACCCGTTCCGCGGTAAACAGCCCATCAGCGCTTGTCTCACCTTCTTTGGCACCTACTTCCTGAGATAATGCCTGGGATATCTTTTCTGTCCCGCTCAGATGGCAGGCAGTTCCATGGCAAACCTTGATTACATTCTTGCCGAGTGGATGGAGTCTAAATTGAGCATAGAAGGTGACTATGCCAAATAGCTCGCTGGCGGGGATGTTAATGTTCTCGGCTATCTTTTGGATAGTGAAAGGGGGGATATATCCGTAGGAGTCTTGAATTTCCTGGAGGATAGGAATCGTAGCGCCAGGCTGACTATTGTGTTTGTGGGATATGGCATCAATCACCACCAAATTCGGCTCTTCTCTAGCTTCGGTAATCAAGTTAATTTCGTCATTCATATTGCTCCTTTTGCTGGGAATTGAGCACAGTGGAATGGATTGATCAGACCTAAGAATTACACTCCACTGTGAGCCAGAGATTTAAGAAGTTCTTTTTTCGAAGCCCGGTGGCGTTCAAACATGGAAACAATCCTCAATATCTCCATATTCTTAATACCCTCCGTAGCCTGTATTCTGTTGGCTATGGCCTCCACTGTTACCGGTGCATCTACCATGATTACTATGTCGTGGGATCCAATAACCGGGTCGACAAAATCCACCCCTGGCGCCTCCTCCAGTTTTCTTAACATCTCAACAAACTCCTGCTGCTCTACGTCATCAGCTACATTAACTAGAAGATATGCTCTTAAACCCATTTCTTTCCCTCCTTATTTTTTTGTACTTTAATTCAACCATTTCTCATACCTGCCAGCATCCATGCATTTGACCTTTCTTGACTCCTAGGAAACCCTGAAATAAGGAATCTTGATGCCAGGTGGTTTGACTACTCCACATACAGGGTTTTCATTGATGCAAAGTAAACATTACTGGTTCTTCTTATTGCGCGTTGAAGCAAATAGTCAAATAGGTTAGAATATGAGATAGGAGAGGGATACTAGGAATATAACTCACGCTGGGGAGTATGCGCATGGAGAAGATTACAGTTTTGCTTGCTGAGGATCATAAGCTAGTGCGCCAGGGCATCCGCCAGTTTCTGGATCGTGAGCGGGATATTAAGGTGGTGGGCGAAGCTAGTGATGGTGAAGAAGCTGTACGGTTAACAGGAGAACTCAAACCTGATATTGTCATCTTAGATATTTCTATGCCCAAGCTTAATGGAATCGAAGCAGCGAAGCAGATAAAACAACTTGATCCCCGCACAATCATGTTGATACTTACTGCTTATGATTATGAGGAGTACATTTTCCCTATCTTAGAGGCAGGCGCTGCCGGTTATCTATTGAAGGATATGAGCGGGCACGAGCTCGTCGACGCCATTCGCACTGTGTATAGAGGGGAAACAGTGCTTCACCCTGCAGTGGCGCGGAAGCTGGTAGAGCGTTTTAGGAAGAAGAGTGTGAATGAGGAATCTGAGAAGGAACTGGAAGCATTGACTGATCGAGAGATTGAAGTATTGAAAATGGCTGCTACGGGAATGAGCAACAAGGAGATTGCCAGCGAGCTCTTCCTTAGCGTACATACTATCGAAAGCCATTTGACAAGCATCTTCAACAAATTGGGTGTTGGGTCTCGTATTGAGGCAGTTATGGAAGGGCTGAGACATGACTGGTTCACGTTAGAAGATATTTCCTCTGGTAAATGACTTGAGTGATATACCATCGAAAATGCTCCCAAAAGCCAAGATAGACGTACGAAGTTACCATTTCTGGATTATATTGACGCTTCTTATGCTTTGTACGGCTAATCACTATTTTGAGCAGATGGGTATACCCACTCTGTTATCGTACAATTCGCTCTTTGGTTTGAGCCGCCACACAGCAGATCGCGTGTTTTATCTTGCTCTTATAGTCTATGCTGGCTATACCTTCGGCGCCACAGCTGGATTAGTTGCAAGCTTCGCTGTTTTGCTTCTTATGTTACCTCGAGCTGTTTTCATTTCCGTGAACCCCGTTGATGCTTTGTTTGAGACGACCATTGTAATCTTGGCAGGCGTCACGACAAATCTCTGGTTCAAGGCGCGAAGCGAGCGCATGCAGGCCATAGAGCAACGAGAACAGGTTAGAGAAATAATGGCTATATCTCAAGGCAAGCTCCGCACTCAAATTCGAAGCACAATGAAACATGAGAAAGACCTAGCTGCCCTGAGCAGATTATCTAACTTACTCACACAATCTCCAGAGTTGGAGCCGCTCCTACGTTCTGCTACCGATATGATCATGAGCGTAATGGGAGTGGACATCGTTCTCGTATTTAGTCTTGAGGAAGAGGCAAATGCCTTGATGCTCATATCCAGTGAAGGGGTATCTTTAGAATTTGCCGGTGGCGTGGAGAGGATGAAACTGGGGGAAGGCTTTAATGGACGTGTTGCGGAAACAGGGGAGCCGCTAGTAGTAGAAAATGCATCCCGGGATCCCAGATTGAGCAGAGAAGCGGTGAGGAAAGAAGGGCTTCATTCGCAACTTATAGTCCCTATGAGATCCAGAGCTCGAGTTGTGGGCACACTATGCATAGGTATGCATCAATATAGACAATTTACTGCTAAGGACATAGCCCTGCTTACAGTTATGGGTAATGAAATTGGCACCGCCATTGATAATGCTCGCCTCCACCAAGACCAGTTAATAATAACGGATCAACTGCGTCGGTCCGAAAAGCACTACCGCGAGCTATTCGAGAATGCTCACGATGCCATCTGGATTGATGACCTGGAGGGTAATATCATATCCGCTAACAGAGCAAGCGAAATGCTCACGGGGTTTAGTAAAGAGAAATTGTCCAATATGAAGACGAAAGATTTTCTTTCGCCGGAGGACTTGGAAACAGCAAATGAGATGCGGCGTTCCTTGCTTCATGGCGAACCGGTTCAACAACCTTACAGACAATACCTCATACGAAAGGATGGTACTCAGGTTACACTGAGGTTAACCACCAATCTAATTTACGGTGATGGTCAATCCAAAGCCTTTCAAAACATTGCTCGAGATATAACCGAAGAGGCAAAAATGCAGGAAAGCCTGCGCTCTTATGTCCGGCAGATCACTAAAGCTCAGGAGGATGAGCGCCTGCGTATTTCTCGTGAACTCCATGATAGCACTGCTCAAAACCTTATTGCTTTGCTCCATAGGCTGGAAAATTTCTTGGACAGTCAGGAGAATCTGCCTTTGGAGGAGGCTAGAGAGTTATGGGCTATTCATGAACAGGTTAAAGATATAGTGCAAGGAGTGCGATACCTTAGTCGTGACCTACGCCCCGCTATTCTCGACGATGTGGGTTTGCTTGCTGCATTGCACTGGGTCAGCCGAGAATTCAAAACTACGTATGGGATAAGGATCAGCTTACAGGTACATGGCTCTGAGCGAAGGTTCGTACCAGAAGTTGAATTGCTTCTCTTTCGTATTATTCAGGAAGCATTGAGAAATGTTGGAAGACATTCTCATGCTTCAAACGCTGAAGTGTTGATTGAATTCGCGGAAAACAAAACCACTGTCATCGTAAGAGATAATGGCATCGGATTTCAGGCCCTTGGAAAGATAGACGATCTATCCCGGGACGGCAAGCTTGGTTTGGTTGGCATGCAAGAGAGAGTACGATTGTTGGGTGGCAACCTGGAAATAAACTCTGAACCGGGTAAGGGAACATCGGTAATAGTTGAGGCGCCAGTGTAGCTTTGTAAAGCCGTGGCGAGAAAGCGTCATTTCATCTTGTATAGTATGTTGTGCCTCCCAGTCTGTGGAATGAAAATTATACTACAGCCTTAGATGTTGATAATATGGTGGTTGGGTAGTATAGTTAGGAATAACGAATAGGAAAGGGGGTTGATGTGAGCTACATAGATACACTCAGG
>JAGMDB010000064.1 GCA_023128875.1 Dehalococcoidia bacterium
CAGCAGCCCTCCGCACTCCCTCTCCCAAAATTTTGCCCAAACCTTCTCGTCGAACAATTTTTTCCATCATTGCTTTTGTGGCATCCATATTACCCCATGTTAACTCTATGCCATCTGTGTCTGCTTTATTTATCCAGCCTTTATCATAGCATTCCATAGCAAAGGCAATAACATTGGAACAAGATATGGTGTCCATACCATAGATATTACAAAGGTAATTGGCATGAATAACCGCCTCTACATCATCATTCAGTATGTAGTGAGCAAAGCCTACGGTGGTTTCGTATTCTGGTCCATGAGTTGGAGGAGTCTTCCATTTCCCTTCTTTAACCTCGGAAACCAGACCGCATTGCACTACGCAATTAAGGCAGCCTTCACTGCCTATGATGTGTTGCTTAAGCGATTCATATATCTCTCTTCCCCTCCCCCAACTATTTGAGGCCCCGTATTTTGTTGGTGTTTCCCCATGTTCATCATAGTAGGGAAGGTAGGATACAGTTCCTATGCCAAAGGCTCCCCCGAATTCTGTTTCTTCCTTGCCAGCTTCAGGGCTCTGGCGTTCCAGTTTTACCATTTCCCTGGCAAGGGAGCTAACACTATCAGGATTGGCAACGGATACTTTCTGCCCTCCATGAAATACTACTGCTTTCAGTTTTTTGGAACCCATCACTGCTCCTGCACCGCATCTTCCCAAGGCTCTTGAATCTTCAACCATCACAGAAGCAAAACGAATAAGCCTTTCGCCAGCCGGGCCTATGCAGGCAACTCTGGATTTTGGTTCATTTACCTCTCTTTTCATCATATCCCGTGTTTCTGGTACATTTCTCCCCCAGAAATGACCTGCGGGTTTGATTTCAGCTTCACCGTCGTGAATCCACAAATATACAGGCTCCTGAGAAGCTCCTTCTATTATGACTATATCAAACCCAGTTTTTTTCAATTCAGTTCCCATGCCCCCACCGCATCGCGACTCACCCCAGCAGTTAGTTAGTGGAGATTTAAAGCAAGAAAAAAGGCTATCGGAGCCCGGACATCTGGTTCCTGCCAGTGGTCCTGCGGTGATTAGAAACTTGTTTTCGGGGCTCAGTGGGTCTATTCCTGGTTTAAGCTCGTCCCATAGTATTTTGGTGGCGTATCCAGTGCAGCCCAGAAATTTCCGGGCTGTTTTTTCATTCACACTTTCCTTCGTCATTTTACCGGTAGTTAAATTGACTCTTAATATGTTTCCTGCGTATCCTCCCGTTGTTTTATTCATTTGGACGACTCCTTTCATGGATGAATGCTATTTGTCTTATTCTTATACTACAATAAATGAGCGCCGTCAATACACTGAGGAATATGTTTTTCAACGTAAGAAGTTCTTTCCTTGGCATGAGGAAAGAAGCTGGGACATAATTCAGGAGAGAATTCAATTACGTAAAGGCAAAGGAGGCATGAAATGAAAATAATTGTTTTGGGTGGAGGTGGAAAGTTGGTAGAGAGGCCACCGCAGAGTGGTAAGCAGACTCTGGTCCTTCCAGAGCCATTTGGTGAATTGAAATTCATACACTCACAGCATTCAGAGGTTGCGACTGTACCTTTTGCAAAGGGAATTAAGGATAAGGGAATAAAGGAATTTACATGGAGATTACACCTTGCTGATGCGGAGCATGAGGGTTTGAAATCCTTGGTAAAAGCTGGATTTGGAGATTTCGACGAGTACAATGACCCAGCGACATCAATGAGTGCATCCATAGGAGCACAAAACCTAGGCAGAAAGGAGATCCCGCCAGGAGTATGGGGCCCAGAAGAATGCTTTGATATTAAGCATTTCTTCGCCGAGATGAAGAAAAGTCACTTCAGAATAACGATGCAAACAGAAGAGGAAATATAGTTAACAGCTAGCTTACTCCTTGCTCGCCAGTTCTTTTGCCATGGCTTGATGGCCAGGTTTTCCCATTATCGCGCCTTGGAAACTCTCGCGCGAATACATTATGTTATACTAGCGCAACGAGAGTGATTACTTTACAGGAGCAGGTAGAGAAGGGGGTTAGAATCCTCAAAGCTGGTGGGATAGTTGCTTTTCCTACTGACACAGTTTACGGTTTGGGTGCTGATATTTCCAATTCTGAGGCTGTGGAAGGAATTTATGAGGCCAAAAAACGCCCCAGGCATTTGCCTCTTCCTTTACTTATTAGCGAAATGTCTCAAATAAGTGCGGTAGCCGGAACAGTATCTCAGCTTACCTTGTTTCTGGCCAGGCACTTTTGGCCTGGAGGATTGACTTTAGTTCTACCTAAGGCTGCTTCATTACCTACTTGTTTCACTGACCAACCTACCATAGCAGTGCGTGTCCCCGACCATCCTATCCCTTTAGCTCTTGTTCAGGGCTTGGGAAAACCAATAATTGGGACCAGCGCTAATATTAGTGGAAAGGCAAGCGCCTTAACTGCTGATGAAGTTAAGCAGCAGCTAGGAGACAGAGTCGACTTTATCATTGATGGGGGCAAGTGTCTTAACGGTGATGAATCAACTGTGGTAGATGCTACAGGTGAGGTACCTGTGATTTTGCGCCATGGCATTATACCCCAACGTGAAATTGGGAGAGTCTTTGGAGAATATTGTAAGGTACAGAATTATGCGGATTGCTCTAGGCTGTGACCATCGTGGTCTTAGAATAAAACAGGCAATCATAGAATTGCTGCCGGCGCTGAGTCATGGGTATTGCGATTTGGGCTGCTATGGCACTGAGCCAGTAGATTATCCTGATATTGCCCAAAGAGTAGGCGAAGTGGTGGCCTCAGGTGAATTTGAGCAGGGCATTGTAATATGTAGCACCGGCATAGGCATGAGCATAACAGCCAATAAGATAAAAGGTATAAGAGCAGCTTTATGCCATGATGTTTTCAGTGCTGAGAGAGCTCGGCGACATAACGATGCCAATATTTTGTGCCTCAGAGGCGAGAATATTGAGGTTAATTCAGCTTTGGAAATAGTCAAAACCTACCTATGCACAAGTTTTGAAGGTGGCAGACATGTGCAGAGATTAGACAAAATAAAAGCTCTGGAAATACAGTGACAATGTATGTTAGATTTTGTCTTTTGAATTAAAGGAGACAGTAGTGAAGAGTGATGTTGTAAAGAAAGGCATTGAGCGAGCCCCTCACAGGTCTCTCCTGCATGCTGTAGGTTGTTCTTCAGATGATTGGGATAAGCCCTTCATCGGAGTGATTAATAGCTTCAGTGAAATTGTTCCCGGTCATATCAATTTGCAGTCTGTTGCGCAGGCGGTGAAGGAGGGAATTCGAAGCCGTGGCGGAGTACCTTTTGAGGTTAATACTATAGCTGTATGTGATGGCATCGCTATGAACCACCTAGGAATGAAGTATAGCTTGCCCAGCCGAGAACTCATTGCTGATTCCGCTGAGATTTTAGCTGAGGCTCATGCCTTTGATGCCTTAGTTTTTGTTCCTAATTGTGACAAAATAGTACCCGGTATGCTAATGGCAGCAGCAAGGCTTAATTTGCCCTGTATCTTTATAAGTGGTGGGCCGATGATGGCGGGGAGATTGTATCAAGACAATCAACTGAGATTGGTTGACGTAGGTTCAGTTTTTCAGGCGGTGGGTGAGACTGTTAGAGGAAGTATGTCTGAAGCCGAATTAGCAGAGCTGGAGAGAGTTGCCTGCCCTGGCTGTGGTAGTTGTAGTGGGATGTTTACGGCTAATACCATGAATTGCCTGACAGAGGCTTTAGGCATGGCTCTACCTGGTAATGGAACGATACCAGCAGTTCAAGCACGCAGACTCCAATTAGCCTATAAAGCTGGCCAGCAGGTTATGAATATGTTAACCAAAAATGTTCGCGCTAAAGATATCATTACCAAAGATTCTATTTATAATGCGTTTGCTGTGGATATGGCTTTAGGCGGTAGCACCAATTCCGTGTTGCATCTTATGGCCATAGCTCATGAGGCGGGAATTGATTTTCCTTTGTCATTGGTGAATGAAATTAGCGACCACATTCCTCACATATGCAAATTGAGCCCGGTAGGCGATTATCACATTGAAGACTTGGATTTAGCTGGTGGCATCCCGGCAATAATGCAGGAGATAGCCGAATTGTTAAATCTCGAAGCAAAAACTGTATCGAATAAGCTACTGGGTGAGATGATAGAAAACGCCGAGACTAAGAATAGAGAAGTGATTCACACTCTATCCAATCCCTATAACGCTACTGGCGGTATTAGTGTATTATTTGGTAATTTGGCGCCTCAAGGTGGAGTGGTGAAGAGCGCTGCAGTGGCTTCAGAAATGCTGGTTCACCAAGGGCCAGCGCGAATTTTTGACAGCGAAGAGGGAGCTACCGCAGCGATAATGGAAGGAGAATTCAAATCTGGAGAAGTGATTGTTATACGTTATGAAGGGCCTAAAGGGGGCCCAGGGATGCGTGAAATGCTAACGCCAACTTCACTTCTCAGTGGCATGGGTATGGATGATAAAGTGGCTTTAATTACCGATGGCCGTTTCTCAGGGGCAACAAAAGGCGCTGCTATCGGCCATGTTTCGCCTGAGGCTGCAGAGAGGGGCCCTATAGCTGCCGTAAAAGGTGGTGATATTATTCACATAGATATCCCCAACCGCAAATTACAGATAGGGTTAACCCAAGAGGAGATGCAGCAAAGATTAAAGTTGTTACCACCTTTCGAACCAAAGATTAAGACTGGCTATCTTAAACGTTATGCTGATAAAGTGACTTCAGCCAGCAAAGGAGCCGTGTTTATTAACGGATAGGAGCTTTTATGAAGAAGACTGGAGCTCAGATTTTGTGTGAAAGCCTAATTAAAGAGGGAGGTGATGTGATTTTCGGCATCCTGGGTGGCGCTCTGCTGCCGTTATATGACACCCTTCCTCAATATCCTCAACTACGGCATATACTTGTTCGCCATGAACAGGGAGCAGCCCACGCTGCTGATGGCTATGCCCGAGTCACCCATAAAGCAGGCGTATGTATTGCTACATCAGGCCCCGGAGCTACTAATCTGGTAACTGGAATTGCCAACGCTTATATGGATTCTTCCCCAATAATAGCTATAACTGGCCAGGTAGCCAGGCCTTTTATTGGTAAGGATGCGTTCCAAGAGACAGATATTACTGGGATTACTCTTCCTGTCACAAAGCATAATTATCTTGTTACTGATACCGCAGAGCTGGCACAGACGGTTAAGGAGGCTTTCTATATCGCTCAAACGGGAAGGCCAGGCCCTGTGCTCATTGATTTGCCAAAAGATGTACAGCAAGAAGAAGTCGAATTCGCTGAGCCTGAAGAAGTTGATTTACCAGGTTATAGGTTTGTCTCACGAGGTCATTCAATTCAAATTAAAAAAGCAGTAAGGCGCATCAATAAAGCTGAAAGACCTCTTATCATCGCTGGTAGAGGAATAGTCATTTCCCAGGCTTATAACGAACTTAAGGAATTAGCCGAGAAGGCACAAATACCAGTAGTCAGTACGCTCCTCGGAATCAGTTCTTTTCCTGGAGACCATATACTGAATTTTGGCATGATAGGAATGCATGGCTTGGCTTGCGCTAATATGGCGGTGCAAAATGCTGACCTTATTATTGCCACTGGTATGAGATTTGATGATCGGGCCACAGCAAGTACTCAAAGCTTTGCACCACAAGCTCTCATCATTCATGTTGATATCGACCCCGCAGAAATAGGGAAAAACATACCAGTGGACATACCCATAGTTGGTGATGTCAAAACTGTTTTGAAGGCTATGAACAAGCAAATTGAACGCGGGGAGCATTTGGATTGGCTTACTCAGTTAGACCAATGGAGGCGTGAACATCCATTGCTGGAAAGCAGGCAGGGCGATGAGCTCTTACCTGGATATGTTATTCATCAGATTCATGAAATTACCCAAGGCGATACTATAATAGTTACAGGAGTAGGACAACATCAAATGTGGGCAGCACAACACTTCCTTTATACTAGGCCTAACAGTTTTATTTCTTCAGGCGGTTTAGGCACTATGGGATTTGAGCTTCCTGCTGCGATGGGAGCTAAAGTTGGTCAGCCTGAGGAAACGGTGTGGTGTATTGCCGGTGATGGTGGTTTTCAAATGACCGTTCAAGAGTTAGGGACTATAGTGCAGGAGCACCTCGCCGTTAAGATAGCTATCATCAACAATGGCTATCTGGGAATGGTGAGGCAGTGGCAGGAGTTCTTTTATGAGCGCCGCTATGTTGATACGAAGCTGTGGAACCCCGATTTCGTGAAAATTGCCGAGGCTTACGATATACCCGGAATCAAGGTGAAAAGCAGGGAGGAGGTAACTCCGGCTATACAAAAAGCAATGGATTACCCTGGGCCTTTCCTTATTGATTTTGTTGTTGAACCAGAGGAAAATGTCTATCCTATGGTGCAACCGGGAGAAAGCCTCAGCCAAATTCTGGAGAGACCAAGGCCAGAGAGAGCAAGGAGCTATTAACATATTTTGAGGAAAACAAATTGACTGGTATGAAACATACTTTGGTAGCTTTGGTAGAAAATAAGCCTGGTGTGTTGAATAGGGTGTCTAGCTTGTTTCGGCGTCGAGCCTTTAACATAGAGAGCATCGTTGTGGGGCATAGTGAACAACCTGGCTTATCCCGTATGACTGTTGTTGTTAACGGCGATTCTGCAAGGATAGAGCAAGTCAGAAAACAATTAGATAAGTTAATCAATGTGGTTAGGGTGTCTGACATAACTGCAGAAGATATAGTAACCAGAGAATTAGCCTTAATTAAAGTCAAGACTACCACTGCAACGAGAAGTGAAATTATACAGATTGTTGACATTTTCCGAGCCAACATAGTTGATGTTGCTTCTGATTCACTAACGGTGGAAGTTACAGGCGACGAAGATAAAGTGGAGTCTCTACTTGAACTTCTTCGCAGCTTTGGTGTTAAGGAGATCAGCAGGACTGGCAGGATTGCCTTAACTCGTGGGGGCGTCGCCTAAACTAACAGACTCTAAATTCTAAAGGTTTAGGATTTAGAGATTAGATATTAGAATTTTAAGGAGGAAAATATGGCTAAAATTTATTATGACAAGAATGCTAACCTGGACTTGCTTAAGGGAAAAACGATTGGTATTATCGGCTATGGTAGCCAGGGGCATGCCCAAGCCCAAAATCTGAGGGATAGTGGCTGCCAGGTTATCATCGCTGAAGCGCCGGGCAGTGAAGGCTGGAAAGCAGCAAACGATGCTGGGTTTAGAGTAGCTGGCGCTGCAGAAGTAGCAAAGGATGCAGCTATCATTGTTATGCTGGCCCCCGATAGCTTACATCCTCAAATCTACCATGAGTCAATTGAGAAGGAACTATCCCCAGGCAAAACTTTGATGTTCGCTCA
>JAGMDB010000065.1 GCA_023128875.1 Dehalococcoidia bacterium
CTGGCCTCCGGAGCCAGGTGCAAGGGTTCGAGTCCCTTCAGGGGTAGAGCGAAATTTGCAAATAATGAGTGGTCTTATAGAAATTCGTTGGCATGGAAGGGGAGGGCAGGGGGCAGTAACTTCTGCAGAACTTCTGGCTTTAACCGCAATAAGGGAAGGCAAAATTGCCCAAGCTTTTCCCAGTTTTGGCCCAGAAAGGAGAGGCGCTCCTGTCATAGCTTTCAATCGTATAAGCAAAGACAAACCTATCAGGTCCAGAGCCGCCATTGCAGAACCTGATATCGTTATTGTATTGGACCCGGGTTTGCTGGGCATTATTGATGTTACCCATGGGCTCAAGAGTGGCGGCACTCTTGTAGTAAATAGCCCGCAGGAATTGCCCACCGTACATGCAGAAATTGGTGGCCCGTGGCGGCTGGCAGTAGTTGATGCCACTGGTATTGCTCGGGATATACTAAAGAGACCCATTGTTAATACTGCCATGCTGGGAGCCTTGATGAAGGCAGCCGCTGTAGTTAATCTGGAATCGCTGGTCCAGCCGTTGCAGGAGAGATTCGGCAAATTAGGTGAAAGTAATATTAAAGCTTGCCACAAGGCGTATGAACAGACTCGTATAATGGAACCAGTTCCTGGCGCTAAGAGGCCAGAAAAGGTATATCCAGTGGAGAAATGGCCGTCATGGAGGGAATTAAACGTTGGGTTCGTGGTAACTGATGTAGGAAATGCCAGGAGCTACCAGACTGGATATTGGAAATCAGAGCGCCCCGTGAGGGATAACGAGAGATGCATCAAGTGTGGTATGTGTGCTCTTCTCTGCCCAGAGGATTGTATTCATCAGACTGCAGAAAACTACTTTGAGGCTGATGAATTCTATTGTAAGGGATGTGGCATCTGCGCCCGTGAGTGCTGGACGGGAGCGATAACCATGGTTGAGGTATAAAGATGGAAAGAAGAGTAGCCTTTGAGTCTTCTTTTGCTATAGCTGAAGCGGCCAGAATGGCTGATATTGATGTCTGTGCAGCTTATCCTATCACCCCCCAAACCCATATTGTTGAGCGCATAGCGCAATTGGTTGCCGATGGCGAACTGGATGCGAATTATGTGCCTGTTGAATCAGAGCACTCAGCTATGAGTAGCTGCCTCGGTTCTTCAGCAGCAGGAGCAAGGACTTTTATTGCCACCGCTGGTCAGGGACTGGAGCTAATGCATGAGGCGGTATATGTGGCTTCGGGAATGAGGCTACCAATAGTCATGGCGGTGTGTAACCGGGCGTTGTCAGTGCCATTGAGTATCTGGGGGGACCACTCTGATGTCATGGCTGTTCGCGATACTGGCTGGATTCAGATATTCGTTGAGAATGCTCAACAAGCCTTTGACTTGACTTTATGCGCTTTCCACATTGCTGAAGACCCCGGGGTTCTTCTTCCCACAATGGTTCATATTGATGGCTTCCACCTGTCACATGTTATTGAACCTGTCTTACTTCCTGACCAGGAAGAGGTGAATAAGTTTCTTCCCAGGTATCATCATCCCTTTGTCCTCGACCCAAACAACCCAGTAACTATGGGTGATTTTGCCACCCCCGCTCTCTATACTGAAACTAAAGTGGGGCAGGATACAGCCTTGAGAAATTCCCTGAAGGTGATTCTACGAGTTTTTCAGAAATTTGGTGAGGAATTTGGACGTGATTATTCGCCTGTAGAAACTTACAAGACAGAGGGTGCAGATATTTTACTTTTGACTATGGGAAGCTTCAGCGAGGTAGCTATGGAAGCTGTAGATGGGCTCAGGGAAGCAGGGGAGAAGGTAGGCTTGGTGAGATTACGCCTATGGCGGCCTTTTCCCTTTGAACAATTCCGTCAGGCTGTGAGCCGAGCAAGGTTGCTTATCGTCCTTGACCGTGCTCTCTCTTTTGGCGGGCCCGGACCTGTTTGCTCTGAAATACAGGCTGCCTTGTACCATTTGAAGGAGAGGCCAGAAGTTATCGGGTTTATTGGTGGCTTAGGTGGTAGGGATATATCAGTTAACGGTTTCCAGGATATGATACATCAAGGAATAGATAAAGCTGAGCAAGGGAAATTTGGTGAAGTTGAAGTATTTGATGTGAGGGAATAATAATGGAAGCTGTGAATTTATATGCGTCTCGTTTGGTAACAAGGAGGCAAAGCTTTACCCCCGGACATCGTGCCTGCTCGGGATGTGGTGAGGCTCTGGCAGTGAAGCTTGTGATGAAAGCTTTGGGTAGAGATGTGATTGTGGTTATGGCTACTGGCTGCATGGAGGTCATATCTACCCAACTTCCCTATACTGCATGGGAAGTCCCCTGGATTCATACGTTATTTGAGAATGCTGCAACGGTGGCTACAGGTATAGAATCTGCCAGAAAGGCATTGCTCCGCAAGGGCACCCATTTGTCTAAGGCTAAAATAGTAGCTATGGGTGGTGATGGAGCAACTTTTGACATTGGCACTGGAGCCCTGTCTGGCGCTTTTGAGAGAGGACATGATTTTCTTTATGTTTGCCTGGATAACGAAGCTTATATGAATACCGGTATTCAAAGGTCGAGTGCTACGCCTTTTGGTGCTTCAACTACTACCCAACCAGCCGGCAAAGTTAGCTTTGGACAAAGCACATGGAAGAAAAACATGCCAGCCATCGCTGTGGCGCATGATATTCCCTATGTGGCTACCGCTTGCCATAGTTATCCCTTCGACCTTATGAACAAGGTAAAAAAGGCGGTAGCCGTTGAGGGCCCAAGTTACCTTCACATCTTTGCTGTTTGCCCTACGGGCTGGCGCATTCCCACTGATATGACTATAAAGCTAGGGAGGTTAGCAGTAGAAACAGGGGTTTTTCCCCTTTATGAGGTGGATAATGGGAAGTATAGCTTGAGCTATGAGCCGCCGGAGCTACGTCCTGTTATGGATTATTTGAAACCACAGGGGAGATTTAGACACCTCACACCAGAGCTGGTGGATAAGATACAACAGAGGGTGAGCAGGGAATATGCCAGGCTTATGGGGAAGTGTGGTAAATGAGTGAAAAAAAACCACGTGCTGGACAGGCTAAATCCAAGGATATGGCAGATGTTAGTGCTGCTGTTAATAAATATAAAGGCGAGTTGGGACAGCTAATTCCTATATTGCAGGATATTCAAGCCAAGTTTTACTATTTGCCTAAGGAAGCTTTAATCCAGGTAAGCGAAGCTACGGATATTCCTTTAAGCCGGATATATAGTGTGGCTACCTTCTTTAAGGCCTTTAGTCTTGAACCCAGGGGCAGGCATATGGTTAGCGTCTGTTTGGGCACTGCCTGCCATGTTAGAGGTGCACCTAAGGTGCTGGAACAAATTGAGCGAAATTTAAAGATTAGTCGTGGAGAAACAACCAGTGATTTTAAATTCACATTAGAAACGGTGAATTGTATGGGATGCTGTGCCTTAGGCCCGGTGGTAAGGATTGACGGCAAGTATTTTGGTGAAATAAACGCTGGCAAAGTTGACTCAATATTGAATAAGTATGAATAGCTATAGGAGTCTGCTAGTGCACAGAATTGGCTCTTTACAAGATTTAGAAAATCTAAAAAGGGAAATACTGGCGAAAAGAGAACAGGGGAGGGGTAAGCCACTCATTACCGTATGCAATGGTACAGGGTGTCATGCTGGTGGATGCGTAGAGGTTACGGAGGCTTTTAGACAGGAGATAATAGCTCAGAAACTAACTGATGAGGTTGACATAAAAACTACAGGCTGCCATGGCTTCTGTGAAAGGGGACCGATTGTTGTCATCCAGCCCGGCGATGTCTTTTATCAAAAGGTGGAGGTAAAGGATATACCTCAAATTGTGAAGGAAACTGTTATCGGCGGCACGCTTATTGAGAAATTGCTGTACATTGACCCTGCCAGCGGAAGAAGATATATACATCCTGCGGAGGTACCTTTTTACAAAGGACAGAAAAGAATTGTTTTTGGCCGCAATGGTGAGATTGACCCTAACAACATTGAGGATTATATCGTTTTGGATGGCTATTCGGCTTTAGCTAAGGCACTCCTTGAATTGGCTCCAGAGGAAACAATAGAGGAAATCAAACGCTCGGGCTTGAGAGGGTGTGGAGGCGGAGGATTTCCTACTGGGCGGAAGTGGCAATCTTGTCGTAATGCCCCAGGAGAGCCCAAGTATGTTATTGCCAATTGTGATGAGGGTGACCCGGGAGTTTATTCTGATAGAAGCCTTCTTGAGGGTAACCCTCACGGTGTTCTCGAAGGATTAATAATCTGTGCTTATGCTATTGGCTCTCACGAAGGCTATATTTACGTGCGTAATGAATATCCTTTAGCAGTAGAAAATGCCACCATAGCCATAGAGCAGGCAGAGCAACTAGGTTTCTTGGGTGAAAATATTCTTGGCTCTGGTTTTAACTTCACTGTTCATATCAACAGAGGTGGAGGTGCCTTTGTTTGTGGTGAATCAACTGCCTTGATGGCTTCGCTGGAAGGCAAAGTGGGGGAACCAAGAGCTAAATATATCCATACAGTGGAGAAAGGGTTGTGGGATAAACCTAGCAACTTGAACAATGTGGAAACTCTGGCTAATGTGCCTTTAATAATCAATAAAGGGGCTGATTGGTTCAGGAGTGTAGGCACCGAGGGGAGTAAAGGAACCAAAATTTTCTCACTGGTGGGTAAAGTGAATAATTCTGGTCTGGTGGAAGTGCCTATGGGAATGACGCTGCGGGAAGTCATCTATGATATTGGTGGTGGCATAAAGGATGGGAAGAAATTTAAGGGAGTACAGACTGGTGGGCCCTCAGGTGGCCTTATTCCTGAGAGTATGCTTGACATGCCGGTAGATTTTGATGAGTTGACCAAGGCTGGTTCGATGATGGGTTCAGGGGGTATGATTGTCATGGATGAGGATACATGTATGGTGGATACTGCTAAATATTTTCTCACTTTTCTGGAGGAGGAATCGTGTGGTAAATGCGTTCCCTGCAGGGAGGGCATAAAAAGAATGCGTCAGATATTGAATGACATCACTGAGGGGAAAGGTAAGCAAGGAGATATTGAGCTTCTACAGCGTTTATCTGCGACTTTGCAAGATAGCTCGTTATGCGCTCTGGGTATGACCGCAGCTAATCCAGTGCTTTCCACTATCCGTCATTTTAGAGATGAGTATGAAGCACACCTCGAAGAAAAGAGGTGCCCTGCTGGTGTATGCAAAGCCTTGATCCAATATTACATAAAAGAGGATAAATGCCCAGGTTGCCGACTTTGTGAAAAGGCTTGCCCTGTGGAAGCTATAACTTTCAGGGGCAAAAAGAAACCAGTGGTCCTGGATCAAAGCAAATGCATCAAGTGTGGTATTTGTAAAGATGTTTGTAAGCTAGGAGCTGTAGGCATAAGGTAACCTAAGCATGGTAACACTAAATATTGATGGGAAAAAACTAGAAGCAGAAGAGGGGCAGACAATATTGGAGGTGGCCAGGGAGAATGGAATTGATATACCTACTCTTTGCTATCATGAAAATTTGGCTCCTTATGGAGCTTGCCGATTATGCATTGTGGAGATATTCAAAAATGGCCGCTCCCGATTAGTAGCCTCCTGCCTTTACCCTGTAGAGGAAGGACTTGAAGTTAAGGCTAATTCACCTCGCGTTATGAATAACCGCAAGATGATAATGGAATTGCTCCTGGCTCGGTGCTCTCAAAACAGGATAATAAAGGAACTAGCTTCTAGTATGGGTGCCGAGCAACCGCCGTTTAAATCTGAGTACTTGGAGGATAATGATTGTATCCTTTGTGGTTTATGTGTTAGGGCTTGTGAGCAAATCGTGGAGAGGAGTGCCATCAGCCTGGTTAATCGTGGGGTGAATAGGGAGGTGGCTCCACCTTTCTTTGAACCCGCTTCAACTTGTATCGGCTGTGGCTCTTGTGCTTATGTTTGCCCTACTGGAGCTATAAAGATGGAGGATAAGAAAGATAATAGAATCCTCTATGCCCGCCATTGGAAAAAGGAATTCAAGTTAAAGAAATGCAAGACCTGCGGCAAGTACTGGGCTCCTGAAGAACAGGTGGAATATATGAGAGAGAGGGCCAATTTGCCTCTGGATTTCTTTGATGTTTGCCCCGATTGTAGATAAGCCACCCCTAACGTTGTTTGTTTCGTCACCCTGAGCTATAGCGAATGGTCTAGATTTTTTCTTCAACCAGCACGACAGGCTCATCACTAAACACTCGATGTTCCTTGACCCCGCAAAGCTACTAAACTATACTTCAGCATGGTGCTATTATCGGGGTGTAGCGCAGTGGGTAGCGCGCATGGTTTGGGACCATGAGGTCG
>JAGMDB010000066.1 GCA_023128875.1 Dehalococcoidia bacterium
TCAAATCCTCTCACCCCGACCACAGATACCAAACATAACCCCTAGAGCTGCATCCTTCTTGCATAGACACAGATAAGTGGATGCCAGTCGGGTTTCACGACCTTTCACGGAGTAGATATGCTAACGCTTTTCATCTGTTCAGTTCATCCACGAACTCGCTAAACACCTTGTTGTGCAAATCAACATCCTCAGCCGTAGTTTCAGGACAGACCAGCATCATATCATGGAATGGTGTGAGTAAGATGCCACGATTGACAAAGAATAAGTGGACGAGCTTATCCATCTCGAGGTCATATGCGTTTATTGCCTCAGCTCCATTCTGGGGAGGAGTTGGGCAGAAGCGGTACTCGACCCTGCAGCCAAGGCGGATAACATGCCAAGGGAGGCTGTCTGTCTTTATCGTTCTATCGATGCCATCGGCCAACTGTTCAGCAAGGCGAATCATGTGGCCATAAGCCGAGTCGGTCATGACATGCTCCAGTGTTGCCCTCAGTGCAGCGACTGCCAGCGCGTTACTGGACAATGTTCCTCCAAGCCCCATGTCCCATTCTCTTGAAGTAAGTCCTCCTAAAAACCGATTGGTGACTTCCTGGCTAAGGCCCATAACAGCGGCAGGAAAACCACCAGCAATCGCTTTTCCTAAGGTGAAGATATCTGGTTCGAGATTCCACGCCCCAGTAAGCCCTCCCGGGCCGCCGCAAATAGTGTGTGTCTCATCGATGATCAGTAGTGTGCCAAAGTGTTGTGTCACCTCACGCAATGCTGCGTGGTAGCCTGGAATAGGATAGATTATACCCACGTCTGTCATCGCTGGCTCGCATATCACACAGGCGATGTCTCGGGGAGACAACGCCGCCTGTACCGCATCTATGTCGTTAAATTGGACCACCCGTGTGGTTAACGCAAGAGCGGGAGGCTTTCCCATAATCCGTTCTCGCCTGTAATTGACCAGTGTCTCATCCAGGCTGCCATGGTAGCAACCATCAAATACTAAAATCAGATTTCTTTGGGTAGTCTGTCGAGCCACTCTAATGGCGAACTTATTTGCATTTGTTGCTGTCATATATATCTGCCAGTATGGCAAGCCGAAACGGCGCACCAGATTTTCTCCCACCCAAACGCAGTCTTCTGTTGGGAGCATCGAAGTCATGCCTTTGCCTACACGATCCACTATTGTATTTACAGTGGCTGCTGGGGAATGCCCAAACATTGCCCCGCTATCTCCCAGGCATAGGTCCAGGTAGCGATGGCCATCCACATCAGCCAAGCGAGCTCCATTGGCCTCTTTCACGAAGATGGGGAAGGGACCAGCCCACCTGTGCATCCAGCTCATGGGGACGCCGTTAAGGAGCGAAGCTTTTGCTCTTTCAAACAGTGCCTGTGATTTCGGCCGCTCTTCAACATAGCGTGACTCTTCCCGGTGCACCAGCATCTTGATTTTTGTTCGGTCAATCGTTTTCATAATGATTGCATTTCCTCTGTTTCATTGAATTAGCAATGAAGGATTTAACTTAAGAGATTATAGACTTTCCTCAATAACTTGCAAATAGCCTTGTAGCTATTGACATTGTAGAAGCAAATAATTTATTATCCATCTTAAGGAGAAAAAGGAGGTAGGTTAAATGCAAGCATATTGTATGAAGTGTCGCGCTAAGAGGGAAATGAGGAACGCTAGACCAATAACCATGAAAAATGGGAGACCGGCAACCCAGGGTGTGTGTCCTGTGTGTGGGACTAAAATGTTCAGGATCGGTAAGAGCTAAAGCTGGTATAGCGAATATCAGTGCACTGAAGAGATTAGATATTTGTGCACATAAGGATACCTGGCTTTTCTGCTGCTAGGACAGTTGGGCCAATTGCTTAGCCAGGTTACAATTGGCCTTCGTGATTGTGTGCCTTGCGAACATGCTGCGCCAGGAGGTATATGTTTATGCCTAGAGGCAAGTAGAGGAACGGCAAGAAATGGAACAGAAAAATCGTTGTAGATGGTATGACGAGACTTCTGGTGTGAAACGGTCTTGCGATTTAGGCTTGATTGATAAGAAGTGGATATGGGACTATTGCTGGCAAGGTGGTAAAGGGTGCGTAAGAAAGAAAAGGTTCGAGGAAGAGGGATACGTATCTCCTGATTATATCTTACCTGATGGCTCTATAAGTGAACGCGTTAAGACATACCTTGAGCAGAAGGGAAGGCTCTAAATAGAATAGTACAGCACAAAAGCGATTTGTTCTTTCAGTTAGATTCAAATTGAATAGTGGGTTGATTGGTTACACAAACAGAAATAGGTAGGGACAGGTGCGGTTATTAAGGGGTTTATAGCCAATTGCACCAGCGGCCAGGGTATTCGCGGTATTCTCTTTTAAACCTCCGCAGGTTGAAGTACTCCATTACTTCGCATTTTTCCTGTTTGATGATTAAATCGGCTATTAACTTTCCTAGCGCTTGTGAGAAGCAAAATCCGTAGCCATTACAGCCACAGGCCAATATCAGTCCTTTTAGCTCATCTACTTCACCCAAAATCGGTAACTCGTCGGGGGTTATATCCTCGAAGCCTCCCCAATGCCTCAAGACATTCACATTGCCTAGCTTTGGAATATATCTTTGCATAGTTTGAGCGGTACGCTCGAGAATACCTAAGCTTGCCTCCGTATTGTATCCCGGTTGCCTGATTGGCACAGCTTCTTCCCCTGCTATGATTTGCCCGTTCTTTGTCTGGCGGCTCCAGATGTTTGCACAGTCAGCAAGATATGGTAATGGCTCCAGGGGCTCAGTGATGAACGCCTCATCACGATAAGGCATAGTTGGTATCTTTATGCCGGCCATCTGGGCCACATCACTGGACCAGCCTCCTGCCGCGTTAATTACAACATGGGTGTTTATTTTTCCTTTAGTTGTTAGTATGCTTTCTATTTTCCCGTTTTCAATTTCTATGCCTGTTACGTCGGTATAAGTGTAAATATTTGCTCCTGCTCTCTTTGCATTGGTAGTAAGTGCTTCAACGGTATAGAAGGGATTTGCACCAGCGAAAAGCGGGTGGTTCAAAAAATGGTATCCTCCCACCACTGGATTATTGACTACATCAATATATGGAGCTACTTTTTCTATCGCCTCTGGCTCCAGGTATTCAATGCTTACGCCTAAGTTCTTTTCTACATTTGCCATTGCTTTACGATAATCCTCTTCTTCCCTCGGGGCAACAAGTATCAGAGAATCTGATGGCGCATACTCTATGTCATAATCCAGTTCCTCTTCCAATTCCGCAAATTTCTTTGCGGTGCTAATCCCAACCCTGGCTAATTCTTCATCAGATTGCTGGCACCACATGCTCCAGATCATTGCGCCGGAGCGGCCAGTAGCCCCGTTTGCAAGGCTGCCTTTCTCAATAAGCACTGTATCGATGTTTTCCTTCGAGAGATTGTATGCGATTGTACAGCCGTTGATCCCACCACCAATGATGGCAACTTCAGCGCTTCTTTTCATTCTTCCCTTTCATTCCCCTTTACTATCTTTCCCAGCACTCCAACTGGCACAGGCTTGATAGGTGCTCGGTCGCAGGGCGGCAGAATTTCCTCCGGCGGCTTCCCTGTTTTCTGGCCAATCAATTTCATAATTTGAGGCATACATCCACGGCCCTGGCATTCTCCCATTCCTGCTCGCAAATGCCGCTTGATTTCAGTGGGGGTTGTATAACCTTGCTCGATTGCTTTTATTATCTCTTCTTTAGTGATATCTTCACAGAAGCATACGATAGTTTCTTCCTCCTTACTCATTTTCCTCCTTCTGCATTTTAATCGAACGAGCTTCCATAGCCAGTTCTCTATCAACAGCTATGGAGATAATATATGTTCCTCCTCTGCCCTTCCCGATTTTTATCACCTCTGCCTCTCCAATCTTTTTCCCGGAGCGACCCAGCGCATCAACTTTCTCTCCTTTTTTTGGCAGGGGAAGCATTTCATAAGGAATAAAAACCAGTGCCTTACCCTCCTTATAATTCATATTTACGACAAAGATAGCTAAGCCAGGGCAAATATCTATGCATAGGGTGCAGCCTGTACACTTTGCATAGTCTATGATGGGTGGTGTTATAAGGCTTTCTTTGCTTATAGCGCCTGGTTTGCAAGCTTCCACACAGGGGTCGCATGGAATATCCTCTGTGCATTCAATGATTGCTACTGGCCCTTTTGCCAGCCTTTCTTCAGAAGGGAGTTTAGTTTTTCCCCTCAAAATATCATATGTCAGATAGCCTGTTTCCCTTGCTTTATTTTTCATGGCTTTTTACCTCGCTCCACCTCTGCTGGCATTTTCTTTTCCCTGTGGCAACTGCTTCTAGTAGTGAGCTTTCCCTGAGCTTGTTAAGCTCACTAAGAGCATCTTTCTTAATCTCCCCGGCCTCCTCAATATTGCAGCCTTCTTTTTCTGCTATGGCTGCTCCGACAATCCTCCCTTCCAGCATAGCTGTGCTGGCTTCTGCTATGCCAGAAACATCTCCTGCCACGTATATTCCCTCTATAGCAGTTTCCATATTTTCATTGTGGACGGGAACCCACCCTCCCAATTCTGCCACAAACATCTTCTCGCACCCGACCTGGAAGGGGATTCTGGTTGCAGATGAGAGCCCCACTGCTATTAAGATAAGGTCTACATCCAGCTCTCGCTCCGTGCCTTCAATTGGCTGCATATTTTCATCAATTTCAACAATAGTTGCACCATTGACGTACTTCTCCCCTTTGGCTTCCTTAATGGTATGCCTTAAAAGAATAGGCACTCCCAGGCGCGCAAGCTTGGAAGCATGAACGAAGTATCCTCCCACATGCGGCATTGCTTCAATCACTGCCTGAACTTCCACTCCAGCTTGTAGCAACTGGTATCCAACAATCAAGCCTACATTTCCAGCTCCAATGATCAAAGCCTCATTTCCTGGTTTTACTCCATAGACATTCATAAGAGTCTGTACCCCACCAGCTCCATAAACACCCGGCAAGTAGTTTTTGGCAAAAGGCAGGTAATTTTCATTTGCTCCTGAAGTAATTACTATGTTATCAGCGTTAACCTCTAATAGTTGGTAACCATCATCTTGTTCTTGGACAGCTAAAAACTTATGCTTTCCAGTTTTTGCCTCTGCGTAGTATCCTATGGCGCTTGTTTCTGTTAGATACATTCCCTTGTATTTCTTTAGCTCCGCAAGCATTACTCTGGCTATCTCAAAACCTCTTAGTCCAGCGTATTCCTCCTTTGAGCCAAAAAACTTGTGCGTTTGCTTGATGAGTTGCCCTCCGGGAATTGGATTTTCATCTATTATTAGGATGCTCAGGCCTAGCTTTCTGGAAACTATTCCTGCTTCCAGGCCAGCGGGGCCACTGCCTATTATGAGAACTTGAACATGCTTCTCTTTTCTCGCCACTCTTATATTTGATTCATCAGGGAGTACTCCCTTTGCACCCTGGAGTTCTACCCGCATTTCTTCTCTAAGCGGAGTGATACAAGTTCTGACGCTTGGAATCCCGTTGACACGCATCAGGCATGAAGAGCATTTTCCAATACCACAAAACCATCCTTCAGGATGGTCGAATCGTTTGCTTTTCCTGAACACCTTAACTCCAGATGCGAATAGGGCAGCGGCTATGCTTTCATTTTCGTACCCCGCTGCCCTTTTCCCTTCGAATTGAAAATTTACCTTCCTGCCCCTCTTAAAATCAAGGATAGGATGCCTCAAGATTCGTTGTTCCTTCTCCAAAACACAACCTCCTTTTATTTTCTTAACCTCGCTACCCGCGTGGCATAGGTATAGTTGAATTTGTCTATTTTACCCTTTGAAATCAAGCGATGCACGCGTTGGAGTTAAGATATATATAGAATAAGTCTATCTGTATTGAAATCATAGAATCATAACAAACGAGTGTTATACATACAAATACTGTGATATGGTAGTATGTGGGTCACTCAAAAATACAGGAGGAGATATGGAACAGTACTGGTGGCTATATAAAGGATTTGAAATCCGCAAGAATGAAATGGGCCAGAGTAAGGTCTTTTTCAAAAATTACCCAGCCGATCTTGAATCTATCGCTCGTGACAATCCCACTCCTGTTTATGTGCTGAACGGGGATCGTATAGAGGAGAAAGTAGCCATTGTTCGTAGGGCTTTTGCTACCCATTATGAAGGGGAGGTAGCGATGCACTTTGCTATGAAGGCCAGCCATATTCCTCGTGTGGTTCAGCTTCTAGCACGGGTGGGTTGTGGGGTTGACGCTGCTTCTCCCAACGAGGCTAATCTGGGCCTGAGATTGGGAATCCCGGCGGAAAAGATCCTGTTTACTGGCACCTCCGTCTCGAATACAGAAATCAAGGATTTAGTTGATATGAAGGTTCGTATCAATATCGATTCCTTTTCTCAATTGCGGCGTCTCATTGAGCTAGCAAAAAGGAGTGAGTTGTCGTGTTCTCCTCTGCCTCTGTCTGTTCGCCTTAACCCTGATGTGGGGGCTATTACTGGTCAGAATTTCACAACAGCCGGAGCAAGGAATGCCGAAGGGGTCCCTATAAAGTTTGGCATTGAGCCGAAGAAAATTCTTGAGGTTTTCGAGTACGCACATAAAAATGGTTTGCTAGTTGATACCCTGCATTTTCATATTGGATCTGGCTGGCTTCGTCCAGGGATGGAGGCTTTTCGGCTGGCCTTACGCAATGGTCTTCAGATTTTTCGGAGCCTTCTGGAAGCTGGCTTCCCGCTCACCCGCCTGGATGTGGGAGGTGGTGCTGGCATCCGCATAAGGGAAGAGGGCGAGCGTTTTCCCTGGGATGAATACGCTACTGTGATTGCCACCAGTTTGAAAGAAACCAATATCAAGCTGGAGCTTCTCATACTGGAGCCAGGT
>JAGMDB010000067.1 GCA_023128875.1 Dehalococcoidia bacterium
ACCTCCTGGAGACTGGAGTTAACCCCGAGCTTATCCTCACCCCAGGGGTTTTTCGTTTAGGAAGCTATTCTGAGATGAGTGAAACCGAGGAGGAGCTGGAGAAAATCGTTCAAGGATATGATAATGTCATCTACTTTGGGTCATCCGATAGATACCCCTCCTGCCCGGTGGTGAATCTTGGGCTCATCTCCCGTTTCCCCAGGTTTGGCTTTAGAGGAATTCAAAACATCGCCAAGCTCATCGAAACTGCATTAAAAGATACATCTCGCCCCCGTTCCAGATTATTCAAAGAAATGATTTATGGCTAAACGAACCGAGATATTATCGCAGATATTGAAAGGCGAGAAGTGTTTTGACCCTTACCTTTTCTGCGCCCTACATGGCGCTGCCATGACGGTTCTGGGGGTAGAGAATTGTGCTGTGCTTACCCATGGACCTCAGGGGTGTGCCTATCTTGTTGATAGCGCCTTCGCTTGGCAGGAAGCTGATTGGATTGAAACGGAGACGCTCTGCACCAAACTATGCGAGGATGAGATCGTTCATGGTGGTGAGGAGCTTCTGGCTCGCACCATCCTGGAGGCAAAGGAATTGAACATCCAGGCTCTATTTGTTCTCACCGCCTGTGGGCCTGAGGTTGTGGGGGATGATATTGTAGCTGTCTGTCAAGATTTACAGTCGCGGATTCCCTTTAAGCTCATTCCCATCGAGTGTGCTGGATATAAAGGCTCGCAATATGACGGCATAGATATTGCTCTGGATACAATATTGAGGAAGCTTTCTAGAAATAGCAGGAAAAAGATCCCTCGCTCGGTCTGCCTTATCGCCCCCCAAGCCAACGCTAACCCAACCTGGGTGGGTGACCTCGCCTGGGTAAAACAAACCTTATCTCAAATGGGGATTCAGGTCGTAGCTACTCTCACGTATAAGACAGCCCTGAGCGATTTTGATAATATATCAAAAGCGGAGGCGTCCCTCCTTTTATCTCATGATGCGGGGAAGAAAGCGGCAGATTATCTTTCCTCTCAACTTGGCGTGGAGCAAATTTGTCAACGAATGCCCTTACCTATCGGTATGAGCAATACCGAGCGCTGGGTTCTAGAATTAGGAAAAAGATTTGATGTCCAAGGACTGGCTGAAAAGCTCGTAGCTGAAGGGGAAAGAATGGTAGCGGACACACTTCGTCGCAAAGCATGGGGAGTCAGTGGAGAATCGCTTGATCTTCGGCTCCTCTACAGGATGCCCGTGGCCATCATTGCTGATGCCACCATTGGGATTCCTCTAGTTCGCTTTATCTTTGAGGACTTAGAGATGACACCCGAGTTAATCTGCCTTAGGTCTTCCCAACCTCATGCTATGGAGACATTGGAAACAGAAGTAGAGGCTCTCGGCCTTAATCCTAAGATTGTATACAACACCGATGTATATGAAGTAAGGAGAAGCCTGGATGAGATAAAGCCAGAAACCGTTTTTGGAAGCAATGTGGAAAGGCATGCCATTGAGGGATTGGGAATACCACTTATCTTTGAGGTCGTAAACCCGATGCGACAATTCAGATTGGTGAACCGGGGATATTTTGGCTACGGTGGAATACTAAACCTTCTGGAGCTCATTGAGAACGACTTCAATGACAAGTGGCGTTCCAAAGAAAGAAGATACAAAGCGAGGTGGTGAATGAGGCAAATAGCTATGTATGGTAAAGGTGGAATCGGGAAGAGCACCATCGCCTCAAACTTATCTATGGCCTTAAAGGAGATGGGTTTAAGGGTGATGCAGATTGGCTGTGACCCCAAGAGGGATTCCAGCAGAGCCTTAGCTGGGGGGCGCCTCATCCCCACTGTTTTAGAAACATTTCGGGAGGAACTGAGGATAGGAAAGGACAAGTACGCTATCTCCCTTAAGGACATTGTCTTCGAGGCACCTAGTGGGATTTATTGTGTTGAGTCGGGAGGCCCAGAGCCAGGTATCGGCTGTGCTGGGAGAGGAGTGCTGACTGCGCTTCAAATATTAAGTGACCTCAAGGCCTTTGAAACCTATGGAATAGATGTGGCCATCTACGACGTTCTCGGTGATGTGGTCTGTGGTGGTTTTGCCATGCCTATCCGTCACGGCTATGCTCAGGAAATCTACCTCATCTGCTCCGGTGGCTTTATGAGCATCTATGCAGCAAACAATATTGCTAAAGCCATTCAGCGCCTTGCCAGGAGGGGAGACACCGGGCTTTCTGGAATAATATGTAATAGCAACGGAGATGAAAGGCTAGAGAGGAAAGTGCTTCCCGTATTTGCCCAGAGCCTAGGGACTAAGTTCATTGAGCTTATCCCTCGTAGCCCTGTAATTCAAGCCTGTGAAGTGGAAGGCAAGACAGTAGTAGAGTATTCTCCTAACGCGGAAGAGGCGAAAATATTTCGTGAACTAGCTCAGAAGGTTATGGAGAATAATTCCAGCGCGATTCCAACCCCAGTAGAGGAGCTATCAGACCTTGAAGCAATGTATCGAGAGCACCTTCCCAGATAGCATTGATATCGTTAAGCAAGTTAATACCAATGCTGATATTGTGACCCAGCACCCTTGCTTCAGCAATGAGGCTCATTACCGGGTGGGGAGAATTCACCTGCCTATCGCTCCCAAATGCAACATCCAGTGTAACTTCTGTGAGAGAAACATGTGTGCCACAGAAGCGATACAGCATCCAGGGTGGACAGCAAGGCTTCTTTCAATCGGGGAGGCAGTGAATCTCGTGGGGCGGATTATGCTTACCAGGAGGGACTCTAATTTTGTAATTGGGGTAGCTGGCCCAGGAGACCCGTTGGCAAACGATCAAACTTTTGAGGCGTTAGGCATAATTCATCAGCAGTATCCCCAAACGCTTAAGTGCATCTGTACGAATGGCCTCCTACTTGAGGATAGGCTTGATGAGATTGCCACTGTCGGGATAAGAGCTATAACTGTCACGGTGAACGCCACATCTGCTGAGGTGGGAGAGTATACGTATTCCTGGGTCAGATATGAGGGCGTCACTTATTATGGTAAGGAAGCAGCTTCTCTGCTTATATCTAAGCAGTTCAGCGGTATTGAGAAGGCAGTAGATGCTGGTTTTTCCCTTAAGGTAAATACTGTATTAGTTCCAGGTATTAACAACAAAGAGATGTCGCTCATTGCCAGGAAAGCGAAGCAGCTAGGGGCAAGTGTGATGAACATTATGCCACTGATTCCCTGTGGCAAGATGAAGGAACTCCGTGCCCCCACTTGCGAGGAACTCAGAGAAGCGAGGCAGGATTGTGAGGCTATAATTCCTCAATTCCGCCGCTGCGAGCAATGTCGTGCCGACGTTATCTATCTGCCATAGCAATCGACAAAAACCACTATGGGGGGAAGGAGATAGACAATAAACCCAGCGATAAAGTTAGAAAACATTAATAAAAAGCTGAAAGCTCGAGAGATTCTCAAGAATATCAGCCTTGCTGTAGAACAGGGTGATATTTTTGGCTATCTTGGCCCCAACGGAGCAGGCAAGACTACCACTATCAGAGTTATCCTGGGGTTGTTTAAACCTGATTCCGGTGAGGCATACATTTTGGGTAAAGATGTTGAACATGATAGTGCCAGAGAAAAGGTCGGCTTTGTGCTTGAAGCTGATGGACTCTACGATAACCTCACAGCCCACGAAAATCTGGGTTATTATTGCCAGATTTACGGGATACCTCAGACTCAAGCTAAAGTGAGGATCAAGGAGATGCTGGAGCTAGTAGAGCTAAGCGACAGGGCAGGAGACAAAGTATCCTCTTATTCTAAAGGGATGAGGCAGAAGCTAGCGCTAGCACGGTCTATGGTTCATGAGCCCGACCTCCTTATCTTCGATGAGCCCACCGCTGCCGTTGACCCCACTGGTCAAATGGAGATAAGGCAAATCAT
>JAGMDB010000068.1 GCA_023128875.1 Dehalococcoidia bacterium
AATGTTCCCGAACTCAGTGTGCCCATAAACCTCGTATTCCCGCCCCATAATCTTCTTAGTGGCTGGTCCACTTAACCACCTGTGCAATTCATCTGTCTTCGCCAATAACCTAACATCTGCCAGGCTATACTTCCTGGGGAATCGGTGTCTTCGATATGGCATCCATTTTAATCGTCCCCTTCGTTTATACTGTGTTATTAGCCGTGACACCTGTGATCGAGAATAGCCCGTAATCCTTCCCATATATCGCCGTATCACCCCTCTCTCCGCTCTCTTGAGCCTGCGATAGCTAAATCTTATCAGCACCTCCTCTATCCAATTGTATTTCTCTCCCACAGATAACCCTCTGAATTCAAGCGCCTCACTCCCTCCCAGAAATTGTCTGACTTGTTCTATTGTTTGTAGATTCCTATCGTTCATGATCAGTCGCATGTCCCAATCATAAACGAGTTGCCCTGAGCCATCAGGCTCATCTTGTGTTGGAAGAGACTCGCCCTTCACAGCTTAATAATGTTTTGTTATACTTACTGAGTTTGATTTGCCTTATGTCGTGGGAAAAGAGGGTAGCTGGAAGGCACTCAGAGAGGTTACCCTTTTTATTTGCTGATTTCTGAAAAGTCGAGACTAATATCGATTGGAAGTACTAAGCCCTTATAAAGAAGCTACTGAAGTGATCGCTGAAGCTGGAGGCGATCCTCTTAAATTATGCTATCAATGTGGCCTTTGCACCGGTGTTTGCCCCTGGAATTTGGTTAGAAACTTTATTGTGCGCCGCATTATACATGAAGCACAAATGGGGGCAACCGATTTTGGAGGCGAGGAGGCCTGGCTTTGTGCCACCTGTAGGGCTTGCGTCCAGAGATGCCCCCGTGGTGTGGAGATAATCGATATTATGCGTGCTACGCGCCGAGCCGTAGTTAGTTTAGGCATTGGCGTTGTTCCCGATGCTCTCCGAATCTCGGCTAAGAATATTGCCGGCGCTGGCAATCCACTCGGCGAGGCACCAGAAAAGCGAGGCGACTGGGCCAAGGACATAAAAGTGAAGAAGTTCACCCCAAGCACGGAGATACTTTATTTCCCCTGCTGCATTCCTGCCTATGACCCCGATGTTAAGAGAGTGTCTCAAGCTACCGCAACTATATTTAACAAGCTAGGAATCGATTTTGGCATTCTAGGCAGTGAGGAGAAATGCTGTGGTGAAGCAATCCGAAAGGCTGGCTATGAAGACACGTTTCTCAGCATGGCTCAATCTAATATTGATCTCTTTAATAACAACAGCGTTAAAACTGTGGTAGTTTCTTCCCCCCACTGCTACCATACTTTTAAAAATGAATACCCTGAACTTGGAGGCAGATTTGAGGTAGTTCATATTACCCAGTATTTGGCCTCGCTCATTGAAGAAGGAAAGCTGAACTTCTCTAAAGAAATAAACAAAAAGGTAATCTATTCTGACCCCTGTTATCTGGGGCGACACAACGGTGTATACGATGAACCAAGAAAGATATTGCAGAGTATTCCTGGTTTAGAATTAATTGAATTTCCTGATTCTCGCGAGGACGCTATTTGCTGTGGTGGTGGCGGCGGCAGAATTTGGATGGATACTGCAAAGGGGGAAAGGTTTTCTGATATAAGGGTAGAGCAAGCTCTTGAAAAAGGCGCTGCTATAATAGCTATGGCCTGCCCTTATTGCTTTCTCAATTATAGAGATAGTGTACTCAGTATGGACAAGGCGGAAGTTATTGAGGTTAAAGATATATCTGAGATTGTTGCTGAGGCGATGGAATAGAAGCAATAAAATGGCCACTGTTTATCACATAGTTTAGTGTAATTTCTTGGAGAGATAAATGAAACAAGAATTAGGATGGAAGCCCAAACTTCTGGGTTTCCTATGCCGCTGGTGCAGCTACGCAGGTGCCGATTTGGCGGGGATTAGTCGTAAGAAATACCCGGCTAATATAGAAGTAATAAGAGTTCCCTGCTCAGGAAGGGTGGATCCTCTTTTCATCATTAAGGCACTACGATTAGGTTTTGATGGAGTGTTAGTCTCAGGCTGCTATCCCGG
>JAGMDB010000069.1 GCA_023128875.1 Dehalococcoidia bacterium
TTCCTCGAATATATAGGCATTGAACCACAGCGGATTCAAGCTAGTTGGGTTTCAGCTTCAGAAGGAGGGAAGTTCGTCGAAGTCGTTACTGCAGTGACGAAAGAACTAAAGGAAATTGGACCCAATCAACTATTTACCGATGAAAAATAACGAAATCCAACAAAGGTTGCGTCAAGAAGCTAAAACGTTGCTAGAGCAAGGGCAGGTTGAGTATATCGTCGGCTATGAGACAGGGAGCCTGAAGTTTACAACTACCCCCCTGCTGACCAAGAACAAAGACGATACTGACCGCTTAATAGTTAACCCATTCATTGTGAATAACCTGAGTGTATACCTGACCGAGATTAAGGGAAAGGTAGGCATTGTAGCCAAGGGATGTGACAGCCGCTCCGTCATTAGCTTGATACAGGATAACAAGATAGCTAGAGAAGATATTGTAATTATGGGCATTCCTTGCCCTGGCTTGATTGATTTAAAGAAAGTAGAGCTTTTGCTAAGCAAAGACAGAGATGAATTGGGTAACATCACTAGAGACGAGGACAGAGTAGTAATAACGATTGATGGAAAGGAAAAAGATTTCCCAATCACAGAAGTTCTTTTTGATAACTGTCTTGAATGTGAGATTCCTACTCCCCAAGAATATGATGTTCTTCTTGGTGAACCAACTACTCCAATTAGCGGCAATGTAAGTAAACGGACAAGCATAAAAGAACTGGAGGCGACGCCACGGGAAGAGCGGTGGAACTTCTGGAAAGAGGAATTTAGCCGTTGTATCAGATGCTACGCCTGCCGCAATGTTTGCCCTGCCTGTTTTTGCCAGCGGTGCTTTGTCGAGGAAAGTGAGCCACAGTGGGTACTACCAACTCCAAAGTGGCAAGATAATCTCATATTTCAAGTAATCAGAAATATCCATGTGGCGGGAAGGTGCACAGATTGCGGTGAATGTGAGCGTGTTTGCCCGATGAATATTCCGCTGAGAAGCCTGACAAGGAAAATGTATGCGATAGTGGATGAACTATTCCAGTATAAGGCAGGAATGGATAAGAATGCATTGCCATTACTAACCGCCTATGAACCTACGGAGGCTGAGGATTTCATAAGGTAGGAGATAAATAGTGAGCGGCAGTAAAAGAATGAACAAAAAAGACATAGGAAAACTCCTTAGCCAGTGGAATGAAGAATTTGTAATATTGGTGCCCTCCAAGGAAGGTGATACTACCAAGATGGCCAAGTGGGATGGCAAAGATACCGGATTCATAGATAGGTATAGAAACACAACACAACCAAGCAAAGCTAACTTCTTTCCTCCCATGGAGAAAATGTTCAGTTTTCAAAAAGACAAGGAATGCTACCATATAGAATTGCCATCATCAGACAAGCATAAGCAACTGCTTTTTGCCATCCGTCCCTGCGATGCTAATGCACTGGCTATACTGGATGTGGCCTTTAAGGATGGCTATGAAGACCCATATTACCTTTCTCAAAGAAAAGATACGCTACTAGTCGGACTCGGCTGTATTAACCCCTACGATAGTTGCTTCTGCACTTCTCTGGGAAGCGGCCCCTTTGACCTGACTAATGTCGATATTATGTTTACTGACATCGGTGAGGTGTTTTTCATTGAAGAAGTCACCGAGGCTGGCAAGGAACTAGTTGCCAAAACTGAGGGGCTGCGAGAAGCAAGCAAGGTTGATGAAGCTAAAGCTAGCAAAGTAAAAGAGGCATCCTACAATAGAGTAACCAGAAAGATAGATACCAGAGACATTGACAAGAAGCTATTAGCTTGCTTTGAGAACGAAGACTACTGGGAGAAGGTATCTGCGAAGTGCATAAGCTGCGGCATCTGCACCTTTCTTTGCCCCACCTGTTATTGCTTTGATATCAACGATGAGTTAGTTAGAAAACAAGGGACAAGATTTAGAAGCTGGGATAGCTGTGCTTTCCCCATCTACACCGAGATGCCAATGGAAAATCCCAGGCCAGAGAAGTGGCGGCGAGTGAGACAAAAGGTATGCCACAAATTTGAGTTCTTCCCCATGAACTTCGGCGTCGTAGCTTGCACTGGATGTGGAAGATGTATTCGCCTCTGTCCAGTAAACTGGGATATTACCCAGACGATAGAGAGTATGCCAGCCATAATATAGTGCCACTATAAGGGAACGGAAATGACAGTCACTGATATTAGCCAGAGGAAAAGATTTTTTGCCAATGGCAATGTCTACTTGCCTCACATAGCGGTAATAGAGAGAATAATTGATGAAACCCCTGGCGTCAAAACCTTCCATTTCAACTTCAAGGATGAAAAGCTGCGAAAGGAATTTGGTTTTCAGTCAGGACAATTCGCTGAGTATTCAATATTCGGTGTTGGCGAGGCCCCATTTTGTATTTCTTCCAGCCCAACGAGAAGAGACCATCTCGAATTTGCCGTACAGCAAGTGGGCAAAGTAACTAATGCTTTACACAGGCTTGGCGCTGGCGCTGAGATAGGCTTCAGAGGGCCTTATGGCAATGGCTTCCCCTTGGATTTCTTACACGGCAAAAATCTTGCCTTTGTTGGTGGTGGTATCGGACTTGCGCCATTGAGATCATTGATCTGGAACGCAATTGATAATCGCGATAAATATGAAAATATAGACATTATTTACGGTGCTCGTAGTCCGTGTGACCTATGCTTCAAGTATGACCTGGATGCATGGGATAAAGATAAGACAATAAACATTGTAACCACTATTGACAAAGAGGATAAAAGCTGGGCTGGGAGAGTAGGCTTCGTTCCCAAAGTGGTGGAGGAAGTAGCCCCCTCAGCCAGTAACGCTGTAGCTATCGTGTGTGGGCCACCAATTATGATACGATTCACCTTCCCTGTTCTAGCAAAGCTGGGCTTCGCTCCAGAGCAAATGATAACTACTCTGGAGAAAAGGATGAAGTGTGGCATAGGCAAGTGCGGGCGATGCAATATAGGCAATCTCTATGTATGCCGAGATGGGCCAGTGTTCAC
>JAGMDB010000007.1 GCA_023128875.1 Dehalococcoidia bacterium
GCAGCTAGAAGTTTGCGCTTGAATTTGCCTCATTTCACCTTAATTGGAGCTACCACGAGGTTCGCTCTACTGAGCCCTCCGCTACGCGATAGGCTTGGAGCAATATATTATCTTGATTTTTATGATGAGTTAGCGATAGAGAAGATTCTAAAACGCTCCTCAGCTATACTCAAAGTACCACTGGAAGGGGAAGGACCTGTTCAGATTGCCCGGCGTGCCAGAGGCACACCACGGGTAGCTAATCGCCTCCTGAAACGGCTACGGGATTATGCTCAGGTCAAGGCCAACGGGGTAATCACTGAAGAGGTAGCTCTAGAGGGGCTTTCAAAGCTTGAAATAGACTCGGTAGGCCTAGATGAGGTAGATCATAAGATACTCCATACAATAATTGATAAATTTGATGGTGGCCCTGTAGGCCTGGATACCATAGCTGCCTCTATTAGTGAGGATGCTGATACCATTATGGATGTTTATGAGCCGTATCTTCTTCAGTTAGGCTTTCTGGAGCGTACCCCCCGTGGCAGGGTAGCTACCAGGCTTGCTTATGAACATCTGGGGTTGCCTTATAAGAGAGACTACCGACCTCAAGCACAACTATGGAACCAGGAGCAAACTTCAACTTCTTAGTTCTGCAAAGCTCCACTTTATATATCTTTCTATGACCCAGCTTGCAGCCTTCTTCCAGTGCTAATAATTACAAATGAGTTAGGCAAGCTAACTAATACGTGCTATGATAGCCTTTGTTCTATTTGCTAATAATAGCCTGTAACCATTAGAATACCATTTTTTGATATGAGGGATTATTACTCTATTTTGGGTATAGCTGAAGAGGCAAGCCAGCAGGAGTTAAAGAAGGAACAGAGATAAGGTTGAAAAAAATGGGATTGAAAGGAATTAACCCTAGCGACCTCTAAGTCGTCATCAGGGTCAGAGGGTAGCAGACATGAATGCTTTTGAAGATTTTGTCGCAGAAATCAGGAAAACACAAACTATGCAGAGTCTCCTTGAGAGCTTAGAGAAAGAACCAGCGAAGCTCTTGGGTGCTATTTGCGAGGAATACAAAACAACCAATAAAGCAGTCTCTGACCACCATCTCCATTTAGCCGGATATTTTGGTGAGGCGATGCTGCGGATTCTCCTATCAGCGAATCTGGTTACCAAAGAACAGGGAGACCGGTTTTGCCTTTATGGCTATAGACCTACGAAAGTGGGGCTTAAGCACTACAGAAGACTGCTCGAGGAGAAGAGAATTTAGATAGTTGATTCTAAATCATATGCTACGCAAACAACAAGGAATGCTATTGTTTTTTTTGACTTGAATGTAAAATTTCAAACTATAGGAGGCGAAAACAGTGATACAATCGATAATTGGTGAGGATAACTTCCAAAATGCTGTATTACAATCAAAATTACCGGTCCTGGTAGATTTCTGGGCAGAGTGGTGTGCTCCTTGTTTGGCTGCTGCCCCTATCTTGGAGGAACTGGCCCAAGAGTATAACGGAAAAATAAACTTCGCCAAAGTGAATGTGGATGGCAATAATCCTCTAGCTGCTAAATACGGCATCGCCGCCATTCCTACCACGATCATCTTCAAGGATGGGCAGCCTGTTCAGCAAATCGTTGGTCTCAAACCGAAAAGGGAACTTAAAAAAATACTCGATGGTGTTTAAGGAAATAAATAACAGCCCCTACCTTTGCCTTAGCGGGGGAGGATTAAGGTGAGAAGAAGTCGTGGATAAAGTCAAATTCACTGGGGAGGAGCGCTAATAGCAAAGGGATTTGTTCCATCAAGAGTTTTGCCATTGCAGAGTGAGAGATAGCTTGCTCTGTGCCAGGTAAATATTTACTCACAATGGCAAGCACAGCACCGCATAGCATTCCTCCCACACCAGCTCCAAAGACAAATCCAACAACCCTATCCACCCAGCCAAGCATCGTGATGTGAACCAACCGTGCTATAAGCCAGCCCATTATACTGGCCACAATCAGAGTGACTACCAGAATGATAAGGTAGGCAGCTATTCCTGACCAAATAGCTCCACTGGGCGAAACTATGCTGGCAAGCGTTTGATAATAACGTCCTGCTAGAGCTATACCTCCTACTAATCCGGCAATACCGAATACAGCCTTGATAGCTCCTTTCCATAAGCCCATCATGCCAAACAGGAGAATAATTACTATGATAACAATGTCCAGCCAGTTTATATTTCACCACACTCAGATTGATAGCTGCAGTAAGAGCACATCCATGAAGGACATTTCGGAAGCTGTAACGGAGATGTTGCTTTTTCTAAAAGCTGAATTCGACGCAACACTTCAGCCTTGAGAACATCCAGCTTGCCAAAACTTACATCATAGACCATTAGTTTGGCATCCTCCCTGGGGATTTTAGTGTAGTAAAGCAATAGCCTACCCTGTGAGTGATCTGTTAACGCACACTCAAACCCCAAACGCAGGAAATAGTGAGAAAATGTCCAGGTTAGCTGGCTTCTATCAACTAGAGAGCGAAACTTAGGATCCCGCAAGATGGTAGGCAGATTCTGGCGAACCTGGACTAAGTCACTTAATGATGCGTGCTGGATTGGGATACTCTGCACTTCACCGGGGGTGCCATATCGGAGTGAATCACGAAGCGCACCCAGGAAACCCAGCTCATCTATGGAACGGAGGTATTGCTCTTTCTCCTGCCGAAATTCTTCTTCGTCAGATGGAGTCTCGCGTGACTTGATACGTCTAAAGTATGTCTTGCGAGGAAAGACAGCGTCGTTAATTCGGAATAGCCGGGATGGTTGTGGTTCAGCGAATTTGTCAAGGAGTTGCTGACAGGTGGCATCATCAACTTGGATTTGCGCTGCTAACTCGGCAATCCTGTTTGATAGTGGTACTGAGGTGGTCTTGCAGTCACACACCTCTGCATAATCACATCCCTTGCCAAACCAGGCGCAGACAGGGAGGTTACTAGGGTCATTTGAGATGAGTGCTTGTATCAGGAGATCTCGCCTTCTCCGCATCTCGTCGCGGATTGCTTCCAGATCAGGGAAGCCGACATGGTACACTGTAAGGGGAACCTGAAGTGATTCCCCGTCTTGGCGTTGGTAAACGATGATTTTCCCCTGGCTGGAATTCACCATGGTACAATATATGCCTAGTTGCTCGATATAGGTTGGTCTATGGTGCAGCAAATCTCCCGTGCTTACCGTTGTTGATGTCGTTTTGACTTCTACAGGGATGTTTTCGTAGATGTCAATTTTGCCCACTATTCCTTCAGCCTCCACAAACTGTTCCAGGTATTCCTCGCTGGACACAGCCAAACCAAAAAGTTTATGAAATCCGGTGCCAGCCCACATAAGCTGTCGTTTCTCCAGAGGAGGAACTATCTCAGGATGCTTTCTCTTGAAGTAAGCCTGCTTCAGGTTAGTTAAATCTGTTACTGAGATACGGTACGGAGGTCGGCGCGTACTTAGGTTTTGCATCAGGGCATCCTTAACTGACCTGTTAGCTTCGATATGGGAAACATAAGATGCTATATCAAACTCGGCCATTTTACTGTTGCCTATATTAGTTTAGTCACAATCATGGGTCAACCTTATTGCCACGTTTTTAATCTTTTGAAGGCATCAAGCTTCTCTCTACTTCCAATTCTGGCTTTGTCTACCGCCTGAGCCAGAAACTGGATGCTGCTATCATAAGCCTTCCCGTCCACAGGGTAAGGGTGGCCATCCTTGCCACCGTGAGCAAAACTGAATCTTGCCGGGTCGCGCAGGCTGACAGAGGCATCGTAGACTAATTCTGAGATAAGGCTCAAAGCACGAAGCGTTTTTGGCCCTACTCCTTCAAGTCCTAACAGCGACTCAAAATTCTGTGGCTTGCGCTCATAGGTGCTGAGAAATATTTTGCTTAACCTGTCAGGATGAATATCGTCAGGGCTTAAATAAGACCGTCGAGGCAAATCTAAAGTTTTCAGCTTTTTCAGTTGGCTTACAATTTTTTCTGGTTTTTCCTCAACAGCAACATGGGCAATAACATTCCTTGCTTCTGTGCTCTCCGAAGCTACTAAATTCAGCGCTTCGCCTCTAGCCTGGGAGCAAATGGCTGCCTCAGGTTCGCAAACAAAATCAATGACTTTTTCTCCTAGCCAGTGATACCTCCGAGCGTAGCGATTGATTTCATTCATCCCTTGCTGAACCACCGCCCAGGAGCCATCAGCGGTAAAGAAGAAGGTATGGTGATAAAGTTGATAGTCATCTTGAAGAGCTGAATTATCTACCTTGGCTGACATGCGGCTGG
>JAGMDB010000070.1 GCA_023128875.1 Dehalococcoidia bacterium
TTACTCTATCACACAATGTAGCGTTTTGTGACTCCTTAGCTTCCTAGTATGTCCTGGACACCGCAGACTATTGATGGAACCTTCGGCGGTTTCTATATGATGCAATGCAGCGGCCGAGGTTCTGTAGATTGTACTGAGGATCGTCTTCCGTAGGACCAAAGACTCATACATTACAATAGTGAAATAGGCCCCGATTGGCAGGAAGAGCTAAGTCAGCACAATATGACTGGCATGTAATATATCACGGTGGTACTATTAATAACTGGACGAAAATCATGAATAAGAGTCGTCGTGTGTTATCCCTGTCGATTCTAAACTTGGTGGGGTTCCTCGGTATCGTTGTCGCCAATGCGCTGGCCATTGCCCTCTCACTAAATAGCAGAACGGCCGGCGAACTATTTAACCTATATCCAAATATATTTTATCCAAGTTTGTTTACGCCAGCGGGGCTGACTGCTGCCTTCTGGAGGCTAATCTATATAGTATTTCTTGCCATCTTCGTCGTATATCCATTAATACCCTCCGTTAGAAAAGATGCCCAGAGGGTCCACTTTATACAGAGAATGGGTTTGTTATTCTTTATTTCCTGCCTCGTCAACATCGGCTGGACATTTGCGTGGCATTATGAAATCGTCCCCCTATCCTTGGTCTTGATGCTGATACTGCTAGGATGCCTGATAGCAATTTACTTGAGGCTGAATATTGGCAAATCAGAGGCGACAAAGGCCGAAAAATATGCAGGGCATCGGGCCTTCAGTTTCTATCTGGGCTGGATTACCATAGCCACGATTGCCAATGTCACTGCTCTACTGGTGGATATCAACTGGAACACATGGGGGCTCAGTGAGCAATTCTGGGCAGTAGCAGTGAGTATCGTTGGTATTGTTATTGCATTGTCCGTACTCTTCACCAGAAAAGACGCTTATTATCCCTTTGTGGTTATATGGGCATTACTTGGGAGAATGGCAGAACGAACTCCAGTTACAACGGTGCCCGACCACATCGTATTAGTCGTTGCGTTTGTTGGCGTGGTGCTTATTTCTGGCTGTGTTATAGCTCAACTTATAGCTCAATTCATAAGAAAACAGGTGGTTTACTAATCCTTGCAGCCATCGCATTTGTGAACCCAAGGTCATTGCCAGGCATAGCCGAGGTAATCCCTTTTCCTTTGAGAAGGGAAGGACAAGAGCATGCACGGTGCTTGTTGAAGGAGAGGATGTTGAGGAAGCCAGACTGTTACGAAGAAGGTGAAATATGAAAACAATAGTTAGTTCGCGGAGACACCATTACGTCGCAAGAGTCAGCACCTTCTTAACTATGTTGATTATGGCAGCCTTAATTGCCGGAATGGTAGACTGTGGTCAGCCCGAGCAGCCCGAATGCACCCCCATGGTCGCCGCAGGCGCCAGTCGCACGGTGGGACTTAAGTCCGACGGCACCGTGGTCGCCGTGGGTTGGAACGCCGCCGGGCAGTGCGATGTCGGCGGCTGGACGCTGAGTTGAGCTTCCTTCCGTGATCATACCAGTATGGGCAACGAGGCGGTGAGGTGAAGATCGAGAGTGTACCTAAGCGTAGAATTGCACAATTGCCTGAAATGTGCAACGAGACAACACCTATACAAAATTCGGAGTACAGCACAAAGATAGCACAGGCAAAGGCAAAAGCTGCCTTGAAAATCGTAGTCAGATTTCTGTCTACTAAATCAGGGAGGCTGTTATCCTACTCAGAGTAGCCCCGCTTGATAACGAGATAATGACGAGAGTAAACGTAGCGAAATAACCTGTGTGGACAAGCAATCTGACACCCATGCCCAACACTACAACTGCCATGATTATTCTAATGATTGTAGAATATTCAATGGCAATATCAAACCTTTGATAAGGGAAAAACATAGAAATAACCAACAAAACAACCACTACGATATTAACGATGCCAAGACTAGTGTCAGACATTCTGAGATACCTCCATCAGCCTGGTCTATAACATGTCGACTTATAAAGGTTGTGCTTCCATTCAGACCGAGCCAGGTTAATGACGCGAATCAATGTGGCCAAATAAAGTCAGTACAAGAGATACCATGCCACAGAGAGGCCAAGCAATACTGCCCCCACAATTATTCTAACAATTCTGACATATTTATCGGCAATATTGAATCTTTGATAAGGGAAAAACATAGAAATAACCGTGATAGCCGCTACCACTATGATAATGATACGAAACGTATTCTCAGACATTCTAAGATACCTCCATCAGCTTAACCAAAATAAGAATCGAGGGGTTTACTATAACGAATAATGAACCCCTTGTAAACTATTTTGTCACTGGGGCCCTATACAGATGACTATTACGTACGCGAATAAACATATTTCGATGCCAGTGTTGTTTACATTCCACCAATCGGTGCTGATGGCCGAGGCAAGCTACCATCAGCACTGACCGGCTCTTAAGCGCTGGAGCAACCAGCGCCCTACTTTATGATCATATTGTATCCTTCTATCATAAATACGAAGGCTACGGCTTTCGCATTCGATCCCAATGCCGCGAATTCCAAGTCTATGCTCTGGCTTGTCCCGCCGTTGTGATCTGCTCCTATCTCCTGTACTCTAAGGTTATCGCTCTTAAGCAGTAAATTAAGCACGTTGCCGTCCTCCGAGTGCCAAGCCTGCCTGAGTGGAAATTCCTTGACCGTCCCGTCTTCAAGTATAGCACGTAATTGAACTTGGTCTATATGACTTATGGTCTTTGGATGCTCCGTCAGTCGAAACTCATAAGCCCCGTTAACGGCCTCCGGCACGGTTGTGAGAGTATGCTCATAGGTAACATCCACGTCCTCGGCGTTGTGAATATTAAGAAGGCCTTCGTCAACGTACTCACTGCCGTCCCACACCTGAAGGAACGGGCAGCCACCCCCTCCCGTACTCTTGGTTAGCTGGAAGTCCCGCGTGGTGGACGAACCGTCTGACACCGCTACGGGTTTGCCCAGATCGTAGTATCCAGAATGGCTCGCTGTAACCATATACGTTCCCGGAGACAGAGCGATTGAGTATCGGCCATTGGAATCGGTCCCGACCTCTAGGATCACTTGTCCCGATTGTGTGGCCGTGACCGTAGAATATGGGAGAGCATTACCTGTCGCATAGTCAGTGACACGCCCCGTCACCACGCCGCAAGCGTCGGGTTGGGCTCCTACCCAGGTCAGTATCCATGGGGGTGCGGGTAGGCGTTGGAATGTCTTATTAAGCCTTATTCTAATGCCCGTGTTATTTATATTTAAGATAAAGATAAGTGTGGCACCTACAGCCATTATTCCAGCAGCTATTAGGGCAATCGGAGAGGCTGGTGGGAAAATACCGGATAGTAAGTCAATAATACCTGCGCCCCCATACAATGCACTAACAATGGCATCGCAAGTGGCATCAGACAAGTAAATCCAGTACCCCCACCAGTAACTGTAAAATCCATCTATCCCCCCCGAAGTGGACGACAAAGTAATAGCATTGCCTTCGGCTACCACCTCGCTGCCGGGTTCCAAGTATTGACTGCAAGCTTCTATGTATTTGTCCGTATAGGTAAGTGTAAAGTCAGTGTTACACACCACGTATCCACTATCAATCATCCAGTTTGTGTGTTTCAGCCCTGCCAATAGTGTTTGATATACCTCACCATTGATGCTCTTTACTATCCCATTCGGCGCATTCAACGCAATGTTGCCAGTCTCTGAGATTGATAAATAGCGCTGTAGCTCGTCTATGGCTTGGGTATATTGCTGTTCCAGTGTGAGCCCAGTCGCTTTGCCTGGGCTAGCAGCACCAACGTAGCTCGGTACCAGAGCCGCCACAATCGCTAAGCACACAACCAGCGCTAACAGTTTCTTTATCATCTTTTCCTCCCTCTCCTTGTTTTTTGTTGCTAATCAGCATTGATATCTCAAGGCTATCACCTCCCTCTCACCTGTTCTGTCTCGATGAGCCCCTCGTAGTTCGTTGAAAAGCCGCCCAGTCGTACGGAAGCTATTAATAGCAAATCTGCTCACGGCCTAATCATTCATGTATAACCTGTCTATATCAGACTATCAGGCTTTCGGAACAAAGTCAATGCCTTTCGACCCTGTTATGCGTTCCTTGTGAACAATTCAGCTTGCAATCCGGCCTGCATATTTCCAATGAACCATGACCAAGATAAGAGATAGGGCAGGGCCGTAGTATAGGCATGTCAATCCCAAAAAGGATATCCGGGAAATAAGTAAGTATGAGACAGAGGACGCGGCTCGTTTTATGAAGCGGCTGGGTAAATCTCGACCCGCGCGTCTCAGGTCAAACCTAGGAAATTGATGGACTAGAACAAAATCACAATAGCCCAAATGGTATAGACCACAATCACTTGTTTTGTTCAGTAAGTTACATTAGCCTTTTTTGATTACTGAGTCACGATCCATCGGAATGTTCAGCAAATTGAGTTTGCCGTCACACCTTGTGATAACTTTCCTGTTTATTTTTGCAGATTATCGTGGCATCTTAGGATTTAGCCTCTTATCAAGTCGCTTCCTAATCGAGAAAATATTCCACTGTAGCACGCAAAATCCCCTTAGCTATCACTACCATAGTATTTAGGTGTAAGAACTATTGTATCCATAGTCTTGACAACACTATAAAAAATGTGCTACTATTATTTCTAGAATCACAGGAGGTACGTGATGGAAAAGATACCGGAATTAAAAGACTGGAGGGGCCTTTTGGAGAAGCGACTGAATAAGGTAACCTACACTGAGGAAGATATCTTGGAGGTATTATATCTATGCCAAGACTATATGGTTGAGATTCAACCGGCTGGACAGTGGGTAGGCCAACAGCAGGGGTTTATAAATCAGATGCAGCGCATTTTTAACGACATGTACTTCACTAGGTTTAATAAGCAGCCTCCACCTCGCCCCAGTGAAACACCAATCCCAGAAGTACTTCTTGATACTCCGGAAATTAGGAAGCAAATAATCCGAGAGGTAGCGCTATCGATAACCAAGCCAGGAAATGAAGTTAGCGACGCAGCAGTTTTGGCAGAACTCAAACAGCTTGGAAAGAAGCTTGACTTAGTCAACCCTACTGCCACAATCTCAACCATCCTGCGCGGATTTAGGCCCCAATTTGAAAAGGTCCAAGGCAAGAGAGGAGTATTCAGAAGGCAAGAGTGACCATGAATGTAAGTAACGCCCTGGAGTAATTATCTAACAAAGTGTTGGCTGGATGGCAAGATTAAAGATAACCATAAGCGACGAGTTAATGGAAAAGGTCTCGGCATGTGTTGAGCAACTTTGGCCTGGTGAAGGCGTGAGGACAATCGGCCGTTTTGTGCGGGATGCAATAAGGCGGTATTTGAGGTATTGTAAGAATGGCAGATCTTGAGATATATCTTGAGGACAAACTGCTTGAGGAGATTAGCAAGCTTGCTATAAAGCACTACGGAGAGGACAGCGAGGTGTCGCAACAGCGTGTGGTCGAGTCCGCGTTGGAGATGCGTATACTGTGGTCATGCTCGGTGAAACAGGGGCGAGAGCTGACCGATGAAGCAGTCAGCAACTGGGAGTTTGCAGAAGCACCAGTTACTGAAGAAAATAACGATACTATACGCCAATGGCTATTCAGGAGGTGAAAATGGCAACAGCGGCAGTTATGAACAAAGAACGATTAGACCGATATATTCTTGAAGCGGCGAAGGCAGCTAGTTATGAAGAGGGGTTCGGTATCCCAGGGTGTGACCTCGGACAGCGGTTTTGGTGGGCAGCGTATAATAGACAATCCACGAGAGAGCAATCGGAGAACGACCGCCTGGGAGAGTATTTGCTTACCACTGCGAGACTCGCTAAACAAAATGGTGGCATCGTGCCGCGGGAATATGTCATCTACGATGCTGAATCCAGTGAAGACTTAAATCGTCCTGGTATGATTTGGCTCCGCAAAGAGTTAATCGCGGGTAGACACATAGCCGGCATTGTTATTCCTTTCCAGGGACGGCTTTCTGCCGACCCACTCCACCAGTTAGCCTTCGAAAGAGAATGCGCTTACTACGGCATTCGGGTGATGTACGGTGATGCCCCCGGAGGCGATGATTGGGCCAGCCAGACGACCAGGCTTATCCAGGCTCAGGCAAACGCCCTGAGGGTCAAGTGTAACCGAGATAACGCTCTGGCAGGGAATATTGCCCGCGTTTTGGCAGGCAAAGCACCGGCACACCGAGCAGCCTATGGCTATGTCTACCGCACAGATAAGATTATCGAACCTCGAACGGGCAGAGCTAAGGTACTTAGTGCCTGGTGGGAATTAGACGAACTGGGACCCGATGGAGAACCAACCTGGGGAAGCCCAGCCTGGGTAGTGATACAGATTTTCGTTTGGATCGGAGATGAACATCGCACGGCTTACTGGGTTGCCAGCAAGCTGAATGAACTCGGCATTCGGCCACCCTACCGGACATCGTGGTCTCCCAAGACCGTAATTAACATAGCCAGTCGAAGGTGCTACACGGGAGAGGCCGAGTATAACGCCAATGGCCGTGTTCCGAATCCCGAGAAGCCTTTGGGTGACCTGACCCTTGGTATAAAGAGAACCCTGGTGCGGCCAAAACCTGACGGTGAGAAGGTGGTTTTTGAAGTGCCCGCTCTTATTACCAAGGAACAGTGGCTAAGGGCTAATAACAACCTCAGGGAGAGAGGCCGTGGGAGAGGTAAGCAGGGAAAAAGGATACAGGCGTTATTCCGTACCCGGATGCTTTGTCCGCGATGCGGAAAGCCGATGTCTGTCCTGCGAAAGAAAGGTGGCGATCAGGTCTATTACTACTGTCGGGCCCATTACTGCCCGTGGGTGCGAGACCCTTGCACCTACAATCGCTTTGTTCCAGGAACCTGGGATGATGAGATCTGGGAGGAAATCTGCGCCATGATGAGCAGTGGCGCTTGGCTCGAACAGCAACTGGCAGCGCAATTATCTCAGAGTGCAGACATGGAAAAGCTCATCAGAATGGAGCAATTGAAGATTAACCAGGCAAAGATTCGAGTCAGCAAGGTACAGGATGGCTGGGAAAAGGGGTTCTACACACCCGAAGAAGTCCAAACTAAACTTGCCGAACACCGTCAAGCCATTGCTAGAGCAGAATCGGAGATTGGAAGATTACGTAAGCAGATGGCGAACAGGAGTCTCAGTGCAATTGAGGCCGAGTTGCTGCGGCAGGAACTGAAAGCTCTCCGTGACCGAAATTTAATGGATTCGACTTTTGAAGATAAGGCTGACTTGGTTGCCAAGCTTGGAATCAAGCTTTTGCCGTCAGAGGACTTGAATTCGAGAAAGATATTTTGCCGATTGAACCTTGCCAAAGAAAATAAGGAGAGGGAGCAGGCCGGTTTTGCAAAAGTGACCTTTGGTGGAGCTGAGGGGATTC
>JAGMDB010000071.1 GCA_023128875.1 Dehalococcoidia bacterium
TTTGGCTTCCGTATCAATCTAGCTACCGGAGCTGGTGCTTTCGTCTCTGGCGAAGAAACGGGATTGATGGCTGCCATTGAAGGCGAGACAAGCGAACCCAGGCCCAGGCCACCGTATCCGGCAGAGTCTGGGTTGTGGGGCAAACCTACTGCTTTGAATAATGTAAAGACCTTTGCCAATATCCATTTGATAGTTGAGAGAGGGGCCGATTGGTTCGCTTCAATCGGCACTGAAAAAAGCAAGGGTACGGCGCTGTTTAGCTTGGCAGGTAAGATCAAAGATTCCGGACTCACCGAAGTACCTATGGGGACAACGATACGTGAGATAGTTTATGGCATTGGCGATGGAATTCTCAATGATAGGGAATTCAAAGCAGTGCAGATTGGAGGCCCCTCGGGCGGTATGATTCCAGCGAATCTGCAGGACACGCCTATAGATTTTGATTCACTCACCTCAATCGGTTCAATGATGGGTTCAGGAGGATTTATTGTTATGGACGAGGATGACTGCGCCGTTGATGCAACGTGTTTCTTCGTCGACTTCATCACGAAAGAGGCATGTGGCAAGTGCACCCCGTGTAGAGTGGGCAATCTGCAGATGCTCAAAGTTCTAGAGAACATCACAAATGGCAAAGGTAAGATGGAAGATATTGACTTCCTACTTGAGCTGGCGGAGGATATCAAGGGTGGATCCCTTTGTGCCTTGGGAGGAACAGCACCTAATCCTGTTCTCACCTCCATCCGCTACTTTCAAGATGAATACGAAGCCCACATCTTAGAGAAGCGTTGCCCTGCGAAGGTGTGCACTAACCTTACAGCTTACTGCATTCTTCAGGAAAAATGCGACAGGTCGTGTGAGCACTGTGTCCTAACTTGCCCTACTGAAGCCATCGGGGGTGGAGTGGGAAAGATCAAGCATATTGATCAGGAAAAATGCGTAAATTGCGGCACCTGTAGGGATGTCTGCCCTCCAGAGTATAATGCGGTAGTAAAACTGTCACCGATTAGCTTGCTTCCCCTAGAGGATTTTGCCGCCAAAGAAAAGGCAGTGGCTAAAGCCATAGAAGAAAGCGAGACCTAAATGGCTCGAAAAATTATTTCTACTGGTAGGGGAGGGGCAGGCAAGTCAACCTTCGTGGCTTTAATTGTTAGATACTTAAAGCCCCCCACACTTCTTGTCGACCTTGATCCTGACCTTAGCCTGGCCGATATGCTTGGGGCAGATTTCCGTAAGGAAAAGAAAAGAACGGTTTCGGAAGCACTTTATGATGTCATTGAAACAAGAAAAAGAGGGGCAAAGGTTTCAACGCCCACACATGAGCTGATGGAATCTTTGCTATGGAGCGATTGCTTGTATGAGGATATAGATTTCGACCTTATTACCCTAGGGACAAAACTGACCGAAGGCTGTTATTGTCCCCCAGATGAGCTGCTTAGGAGAACTATCCCTAAACTAGCTAGGAATTATACCAATGTAGTAATAGATTCACCAGCCGGGGTGGAGCACTTGAATCGAAATATAATCTCTGATATAAACGACCTGTTTGTCATCTGTGACCCCTCTGAGAAATCTTTAAGACACATAGGTAGAATCAAAGAAATCATGAAGGCAGTAGGGATTAGGTACAATCGCTTTTACCTGGTGGCAAATTACGAATTTGATGAAGGAACAGAGGGCTATCTGCGGAACAGTGGTGAAATCTATCTCGGCAAGATAGATTATGACGCTAACCTGGAGCAATACAACTTGCAAGGGAAGCCTCTTCTAGAACTCCCTGAGGATTCACCTGCTTGCTTATCTGTAAAGAGGATTTTGACAAAAGGAGGTTACGGATAGTAATGTATTGGTCAGCACAGTAATATGTGCTTATTATTTTGTCTCACAGAAGCAGAAAATATGAAAGAGAAACGCCTATACTGGTATCCTTTTTGCCATCGTAATGTCTCATTATGGGAAACGAAAAATGGCGAGCTCTCATGCCCTCGATGTGGCAGAGGAGTATTTAAGGTAACATAAGGTAACAGATGATGGCAAGATTGTGACAATTAAGGGGAAGGATTGCCTTAATCAATAAGTGGGTGCACAGTAAAAAGCTTGTAGCAAAGGAAAGGAGCTAGAGAGCGTCCTGGAATTTTCTGAACAAGCACAACTTTGAAAAAGGAACAATATATGGGCAGAGTAATCGTTTCTACAGGAAGAGGAGGGGCGGGAAAATCCACCTTTGCGGCCTTGGCCAGTAGCTATTTGAGACCACCGAAGTTGCTCATAGACCTTGATCCTGATGAGAGTCTAGCCAACATGCTAGGAATAGATTTGAGCGAAAAGGGAAAGAAAACCATCTCAGGCGCACTCCACGACATCTTACACGAGAATAAAACAGTTGGACGCACAGGGTATAATCTTCTATCAAATATACTGCCGTCCTTGATTCAAAGTGATTGTCTGTACCGGGAACCCGGATTGGACCTTATTACCTTAGGAACAAAGTTCACTGTAGGATGTTACTGTGCCCCGGATGCAGTGCTCAAGGACCTTATTCCTACCCTGGCTAAGGATTACGAAGAGATACTAATAGATTCACCAGCTGGACTGGAACATTTCAACCG
>JAGMDB010000072.1 GCA_023128875.1 Dehalococcoidia bacterium
ATAAAACATATAGAAAGAGTCACAGCAATCACCAAGGAATTGAAGGTTAGCTATAAGCATCTATACCTCTTGGGGAATTACAGATTTACTAATGACACAGAAGAATATGTGCAAAATTTTGGAGAAGCTTATTTAGGGAAGATAGAGTATGACTCTAATGTAAGACAATACAATTTGGAAGGGAAAACTCTTTCTAAGCTACCTGAAGATTCACCTGCCTCCCTATCTGTGAAAGGAATTTTGGTGAAGGCAGGCTATGAAATTAGGGATAGAGAGTGAGCGTCAGGCCTGGCAAGGGAGGGTTGCCTGTAAAAGCGAGAGAGGAGACACTGACTTCAGATTATGACTTGCTACCATCTCTAAGCCTGCACAACAACACGTTGATGGCCCCTGTCCCCGTATGTTAGAATGATTTTTAGGGACCATAAATTGACAAATTGTTAAGGAGGTGGCAGCAATGGTATCGGTTGAGGTGCTAAAGCGTTTCCAGTTGTTTGAAGGTTTAGATGAAAATGAGCTACGGCAAATAGTTGAGCTTTGCAAAGAGCGAAGTTATGAAGCAGGCTCTATTATTTTCACAGGCGGCATACTTGGCCCGCCCAGCCCAGCAGCAGAAATTTGTCTTCTCAAAAATGGTGAAATTGACATACAGGTTGAATTTGTGATTTATGACCTGGAAGCAAGGATAACCGTCTATACAGTGAAGAAGGGTGAAACCTTCGCCTGGTCAGCTTTGGTACCACCATATAAACTGACAGCTTTGGCCAGATGTCGCGAAAAGAGCGAGGTCATCACCATAAACGGCAAAGAATTGATGAATATCTTGGAAAAGAACAATTGTATAGGATTCGTGGTCATGCGTAACCTCAGTAAAGTCATAAGTTTGAGATTGGCTGCTACCATGACAGTGCTGAGACATCAAATCCAGAGAGCCTCTACGAGAAAGGCGTAGAAATTCTCAGCCCATATTCATTTCTGGGCTGGCAGGTTTTGACACGCGTTTCGTCAAGATAAAGTGTTGCCAAAAAGGGCATTGTGGCGCCATAAGCAAGGTCAGAGCTGTGGCTGATCATATTCAAACTCAGCCCATTTTTGATGTGCCTAAGTTTGCCAAATGGATAGAATTTCTAAGGGGACCACGGCATGGATAAGCGACTTCATCTTCCCGCCGGGCTTGCCCCTATTAAATTAGTAGCAATGGCACGTTATAGGAAGGATTATGCTAGAATAGCTTATCCCCGCCAGATTAGATTATAGATGGAGAGCCGCCATTCGTCATTGACTGACGGTCAAGAACAAGCTTATAAACTCGCCTGTCAACAACTGGCAAGCAGAAACATAGAAGAACTCTGCCGTAAGACTGGCGCAAAATCCGTGGATCCCAGCAAGATAACTGTCGAGTATCTAAACCAAGCATATCTTGTTACTCTTCCGAACGGTGAAGTTTCTTTATGGAACAATGACGAGGAAGTACCGCTAAAGGATAAAATCTTAATGCTGCACTACTTAGTTTCAGCAAGAGGTACTCCAGCTAGTAATAGATTGATCACCTTTAAGCAACTGCCAGGTTGCGCCAGTTATTTTCGAGTGTTTTCCCAGATGACTCTGACGCCGTTTTTAGATCACTTCGGCGAGGAACCTCTTCTACTAATAAACGCTGGAGCAAACTTGGGAGGTCACAAAGCGGGTTATGGCGACGTATCCATAACTATAAACGCTTTGCCACGTGTGCCTATAACCTTTGTCCTATGGCGAGGCGATGATGAATTTTCCCCCAGAGGAAGCATAATTTTTGACAGTAGTATTTCCGATTTTCTACCCACTGAAGATATAAGAGATATTTGCGTGAGTATCCTGTCGAAGTTAATCAGAAGCTTACCCTTAGCAACACAACAGCCTCCAAAGGCTCCTGCGGCACATTGATGCTGTTCCTGCGAAAGCCGCTAGTACTGCGTAAGCCTGGCTTCCACATGTCAGAAAGCCCGCAATATTAAACCTTCCCGGCCCCTGGACATAGCCCGCCGAAAGGTGCTGGTTAATCTGGTGGCATGACGAGAAGCAGAACCTTGTCTACCGAAAGCCTCTATGCCCCCAGGACTCTTATATATGCTCTTCGTAACTGGAAGCTTTCGTATCTCTTTCCTCTCGCTTATCCCTAAAGAATTCATCCAGCTTGCTCTTTATCTGTCTGGCCTGCTCAACACTCTTTGGCGCCGACTGGTAGACGTTAAAGCCCTGAACATCAGCATAGAGCAAATCAGGGTCGAAATCCAGGAAGCCCAGAATCTGGTAACTCGATAAGTTTTCCTTGATGAATTGGCGTGCTGACTCATTGTTAGTCTTAGAACCGACTATGAAGCAATGTCTTACCCCCAGTCCTGAAGCAAATTTCTCAATCGTCCGAGCTGTTTGAAAGCTACGCTGCCCCGGTTCGACTACAATTATGAAAGCATCCACCCCTTGAGCCGTTCCCCGACCCAGGTGTTCTACTCCAGCGTCCATATCGAGAATCAGCAGATCATCCCGTTCAAGAATGAGATGGCTGAGCAACGCCTTCAGCATGGCGCTCTCAGGGCAAACGCAGCCCGCCAGTGGACCTTTGATTGTCCCCATAACCAGAAGCCTAACCGCTTGCCACTCCATAGTGAAGCAGTCTGGAATATCATCAACCTTCGGATTTAGTTGGAAGAAGCTGCCAATAGTGCCTGGTTGTGCTCCAGTGCGCTCGTAGATTAGGTCTGCCATTTGGACGATAGGAGTGATATGGTCAGCTAATTCTGGCGGAATGCCTAAAGCCGAAGCCATATTACCATCCGGGTCAGCATCAACTACAAGAACCTTATGGCCACCCTCAGCGTAAGCCATGGCTAAGAGTGCCGCTAAGGTGGTCTTCCCTACGCCTCCCTTTCCTGAAATAGCTATCTTCATTAGCCCTTAGCCTATAACCAATTCTAACATCTAAGTGAGCAGACTACTACATTAGCCCCGTACGAAGTTACTGTAAAGACTTAGTAGGCCAGAATCTTAAATGACTAGCATTGTCTAATCCCTCATATCTCCATAAGCTAATGCTTGTAATGCTTGAGGCTCATCTTTCAATTAGAATAGACTTAGTTGGTACTCGCTTTTGCGTGTTGCTATCCAGCAAGAATGCCAACCTGACTGTTCAACTATCTTGCCATGCTGTATCTGTGTTTATTTTAAAGGTTTACGCCAAGGATCTTCCCAGGCTGAGTTTAATAATGTATATATTACATTGATTTTCCTGAGGTGTTCAGCTTACAATTTTGATAGTTTAGAGGAGGCAAAGTAAAAGCTTAATGAAAGGAACGAAGAGGAACATGCTTACGAAGAGCGACCTCAGCAGATATGGGCGGCAGATCTTATACCCAAGTTTTGGTCGGCAGGGGCAAGAGAAGCTTAAGCGCTCCCATGTAGTGGTGGCTGGGCTTGGTGGGTTGGGAACCAGCGCTTCTATATATTTAGCCTGTGCTGGTGTAGGTCATATTACGCTAGTGGATTGTGACCGCGTGGAGCTTTCCAATTTAAACCGGCAAATTCTTCATTGGGATGAGGATATTGGAGAGGAGAAGCCATTCTCGGCAGCACGGAAACTGGCTAAATTAAATCCCTCGATAAAGATTACCCCGCTTTTTGAGAGAATTACTGAGGGGAATGTGCGGGACATTATTATAGGGGCAGATGTGGTAATAGACGGGATGGATAATTTCGAAACCAGGTTTGTTCTTAACTCAGCATGTGTGGCAGAAAGAATCCCTTTCATCCATGGTGGGGTTTATGGGCTCATTGGTGAGGTTACCACTATAATTTCTGGTGAAACCTCTTGCCTTTCTTGTATTTACCCTGCTGCCCCAGAGAATAAAGTAAGGGCATTTCCAGTTTTCGGTGTGACTCCAGCTTTGATAGCTACCCTGCAAGTTACGGAAGCAATTAAACTCCTCGCTGGCTTCGGTGGTTTGCTCACTAACAAGATGTTGTATATTGATGGCGAAAGGATGGAGTTCACCATAGCCGATTTGGTTAAGAGGCCTGAGTGCAGGGTTTGCGGAGGCAGTGAGCCTTGATGGATGTGAAGGCCAAGTTTAGCTAGCAGCTGAAATTTTGCCTGTGGGCAATTCCTCATCACCTCGTATTATCCGGGATGGGAGGGGTGATGAAGGGGTTTCTGATTAGGTTGAAAGCTAACGCTTGACAGCGTCATTGATCATTGGTACTATACTATGTTGATTTATTTAGTCAACAATAGAATGCGATGAAGCTTTCTACTAGAGGGCGATATGGTACGAGAGCGCTTTTAGATTTAGCCTTGCACTCCGATGAAAGCCCAGTGCCTCTGAAAGATATTGCTCGAAGACAGCAAATTTCTCTGCCGTATCTGGAGCATCTGGTTATGCCTCTCGTATCGGGAGAGATAATAAGAAGCACTCGAGGGGCTCACGGTGGAATTTCACTGCTTAAGCCCCCTGAAAAAATTAGGCTTAGTGAGGTAATTCGGCTCCTCGAAGGACCGATTGCCCCGGTAGAGTGTGTTATTCATCCTGATATATGTCCGCGTGTTGGCTCTTGCGCCACGTGTGATATTTGGGAAGAGATAAAGAAGGCGATATACGGGGTTTTAGAGGGTACGACGTTGCAGGAGTTAGTCGAGCGGCAAAGACAAAAAGAAGCAAGCCGAAACGGCGAGGCCCTCGGTTCAGAAGGAACTACACGATGTGACCAGCCAAAAGATACTTAGTGACAGGAAGAGCAGAATCAAGCGGCGTACGCATAGGGGAGAAGCTGGAAATAAGACACAGTTGTAGATTGCCACCAAAGTATAAGGGCCAAGGGCCAATCGGTGAAAATAAAAACAACTAGAAATATTAACTAATTATGGGAGGTGAAATGCAATGGAAAAGTATAGGTTGCTCAGGGTTAACCTGTCAGAGGGATCAATAAAGGAAGAAACAATACCATCGCAGTTAATAAATAAATACATTGGTGGAAAGGGGTTAGGCGCCTATTATCTCTATAAAGAGTTAAGAGCTAAAACTGATCCACTGGGGCCGGATAACAAACTTGTATTTATGGCTGGTCCCTTAACAGGCATCATGCCCGGTTGTACGCGTTATGCGGTGGTGACGAAGTCCCCCTTGACAGGAGCATACGCCGATTCTTTTTCCGGCGGTAATTTTTCGTATGAGCTAAGGAAGGCAGGGTATCTTGGAATTATCATTGAAGGGAAAAGCCCAAATTTGGTTGCTCTGAAGGTAGAGGGGCAAAGCGTGACGCTGGAAGACGTTTGCTCCACTCTTGAAGGAAAGAGCACTACGGAGACAAGCGAATATTATCCAGGTTTTAGTGTGGCATCGATTGGCCTTGGTGGGGAAAACCTGGTCAAATTTGCATGTATATTGAATAATGTGACCGGGAGCGGGCGTCCTGGAGCGGCAGGGCGTTGTGGCGTTGGCGCTGTGATGGGGTCAAAGAACCTGAAGGCCATTGCCATTAAGAGCAACGGGAAGCTCGAGATTCCTGAGAAAACAAAGGAACTCCAGAAGAAACATTTTAAACGCCTTGCCGATAACAAGGACCTCAGGGAGTTTTTCAGTGGTGGTATGTTCACTCCCATTATTGACATGTGTGACGAAGCACATATTGTACCGACTAGGAACTTTACTGCGGGCTCGTTTGAGCAGGTTAAAAATATTAATGAAGCTGTACTGCGACCGAATGTTATAAAGAAGTCTAGCTGCCATCTGTGCCCCATTGGCTGTGGCAACACAGTAAGGGTGAATGAAGGCCCTTTTGCAGGCACTGAAGCTACAGTATCGTATGAGCCTATGGTACTGCTCGGAGCAAACTGTGGGCAGGGGGAATTGAGCACGGTATTAGAATCCATAAGGCTGGCTAATGAATATGGCCTTGACGTAATGTCGTTGGGAGATGTCATTGCCTTTGCTATGGAATGCTCAGAGAAAGGCCTGATAGATTATGAGATTCCCTTTGGCGATTCGAAAAAACAGGTAGAGTTAGTAAAAATGATAGCTACCAGGGAGGGGATAGGGAACCTTCTGGCCGAAGGCGTAAGAGCGGCCTCAGTGAAAATAGCAAAAGGTTCAGGGGATTTTGCCATTCATGTTAAGGGGCTTGAAGTTGCTGGGTATGACCCTAGAGGGTCGAGAGGGATGGCTCTTGCTTATGCCACAGCTGATAGAGGTGCTTGTCATCAGAGAGCATACCCAGCCGGCGCGGAAGTCGTTGATAAGACAGCAGACCCGTTCACTACTACGGGGAAAGCCGCATTGGTGAAGCGATTGCAGGATTACAACGCTGCTGCGTGGAGCCTTATAACATGCGATTGTGTGCCATATTCGGCAGAGTGGCTGGTAGAGGTGCTTACTTCCCTTGGGCTGGAGGCCGATGAAAAAGGATTCATGACTCTGGGTGAGAGAGTCTACAATGTGACCAGACTATTTAATGTTCGTGAAGGTCTCTCTAGAAAGGATGACACATTGCCCAGGAGATTTACTGAACCTATGAAAGACACGGGCTGGAGAATTCCGGTGGAGGATTTTGAGAGAATGCTGGACGAATATTATGAGCTTCGGGGATGGGATAGGAAAACGGGAATTCCTAAGCTGGAGAAGATCCGGGAGCTTGGGGTAGAGGAATTGGCACCACAGAAAAAAAGCGGTTAGACGAAGGGGGAAACGATTTTCGCCTGAATCGCGTGAGCCATAATGAGTATCAAGGTAAGAATTGCTTGGCATCTGAAGCACTTGACCGGTGATCAGGGATTGGTTGAGACAGAAGGGCGAAATGTTGGCCAGTGCCTTGACAACTTGGAGGTGCGGTTTCCTGGCATTAAGGAGGAAATTAGCGTCAGGCAAAGGGAGCTGAGGGGCCTTTACCAGATTTATATTAAATCGACGAATTCGTATACACTGAAACTGGATAGGCCGGTGAAGAAGAATGATGAACTCACTATTCAGTTTATCATCAGTGGTGGCTGAAATTTAGATGGTAATTTGCTTGCTTGTCCTTTTTACAGCCCGCCGGGTATCTCGTACACTGCCTTAGTTAACAGATGAAAAGTTAGCCAGGTTAATCCTCAATAGCGAAGCTTTAATGCTAGAGCTATTGTGGTGCAAATGCCAGGAGGTGAATTATGGAAGAGAAGAAAATCAAGGAAGTGGTGAAGAGGAGATACGCTCAGATAGCTAAGCAAGACCAACAGAACTGTTGCCCAAGTCGTGCTTGCGGAGCCAGCCCCCTG
>JAGMDB010000073.1 GCA_023128875.1 Dehalococcoidia bacterium
GTAAGCACATAGCTGTGCCTGATTAGTGTCGTATCTTTGATAGGTTGGATTCCCGCCACTCCGAGTAAATGGGCGTCCTCCTTCCACCCGAAGAACCTAACGCCTGCTTCAATTTCCGTTCTTAGCTCCCCAGCCGACATATAGGGTTCCTTCCACCTGTCATCTGGAATCACGCCTTTGTAGGCCTGAGCGGAATCGTTTATGACTCCTAGTATTGCATCGAAATCTGAAGGCAAAAGGATATGAATCATTTCTGCCATTCCTGTCTGTCCATTTAGGGTGATGGGTATATTATGGTTTCTGCGGTTGGTGTTGCGCTTGTATGGATATTACCTCGCTTCCCGCTTCAAATAACTGTGATTTGATTTCGTGCACTAGGCCCCAGGATTGTGCCTCCTCTGGGTTTAGAGTTGTCCTTTCGAGCATGGCGTTCGTCACATCCTCTAGGCTTTTGTCTGTATTTGCTGCGATTACTTTTGCTATGTTCTCGATGTCAATTCTTAACCCTTTTAACCTTTCCTCTAGTTGTTTTTCTTCTAAGCTCTGATTGCCTTTAAATTGAGCGTTAACGGCATGAAGCAAAAACCTCGCTTGTGGCACTGATAACCTCCTCGAGCCAGCACAATATAAGACGAGGCCTATTGAGTCGACGCTGCCAAAGTTGTGCGTAATTATCATGGCCGGCAGTCCTTTGAGATAATTGTAGGTGCTCAATCCGTGAATAACAGAGCCGCCAGGCGAGGAGATAAGGATGATGAAATCTTTCACTCCTTGCTTCATTTTCTGGTCGATAGTATTCATTAGAGCGTTGACCGTAACATCTATGATGGGAGCGAAGAATTTGATTACGACTGGTTTCGTAGCCATGATTGTACCCTCCTTAAAATAACGCTGATATTAGCTAACATATGGTGAATCTCCCATCATCTTTTGATGCTGGAAGTTTATGCACATTTTTCTCCAGCCATCCCGTTCTCTCTGCTTCCCTTACGTCGAATTCCGGCACATAGGGTTTGATATCCAAGAGGGGAGTCTCATCTACGATGTCTACGTCTTGAATATGGAGTATGTTATCTTCAATCCTGACAAGGCGCACTGCCGAGATGCCGATAGGGTTCGGTCTGCTCGGGCCTCGCATTGCAAAGACTCCGTGTAGCTGGTTATCCATATACGGTTTTACTTTTAAGAGCGCTCCTCTGGACAAATGGAAGTGGTATATCAATATGATGTGCGAAAACCCCTCAACATCTTTTAACCCTTCAGCATATTCTGGGAATATTTCAACTGTTCCATTGATGCCCTTAGCACCTGCAGGCTGTATAGGCGTCCCTTCGGGCTCCTTGAACGGAGAATGAATGAGCCCGATTGGCTTGTACTTTATCGCATTCATAATTCTATTCTCCTAGACATACGATTTCCTGTAGGATTTACTGGGATGAAGCAAAAAGCCATTTTCGTGTATCCGCTTTGATTATATCAAATATTGGGGGCCTAATGGTTTAAAGGTTGACTGAGCGTAGGAACGAAGTCAGGAGTGTTTGCTGTGCTATACTTACGAGGAGGAATTAGCTATGGAGGACGTAGGTAAGGTGAAACAGCGAATAGAGGAACTGCGGGAAATAGTTAACCACCATAACTACTGCTACTACGCTCTGGATAGCCCTGAAATCAGCGATGCTGAGTATGATGGGCTTATGCGGGACCTCAGGCAACTTGAAGCTGATCATCCTGAGTTTATCACTCCTGATTCGCCTACTCAGAGGGTTGGTGCTCCACCAGTAGAGGCCTTTGCTGCGGTGGAGCACCCTGAGCCTTTGCTGAGTCTGGCTAATGCTTTCTCCTATGAAGAGTTAGCTGCCTGGCATAAGAGAGCCACTAATCTTTTAGGTGAACGTGGTTTTGACCTTGTTTGTGAGCCTAAAGTAGATGGGCTGGCAGTAGCTCTGACCTATGTTGATGGATTGCTTGTCACCGGGGCAACCAGGGGGGATGGCTACCGAGGTGAGAACATCACTCAGAATTTGAAAACTATCAGGAGCATTCCCCTTTCTGTGCCTAAGGAGGCACCTCCTAGATTTGAGGTTAGAGGTGAAGTTTTTCTTCCCAAGGCTGGTTTCAGAAAGCTTAACGAGGAAAGAGCCAAGGAGGGATTGGCTCTTTTTGCCAACCCGAGAAATGCGGCTGCTGGCTCTGTGCGTCAGCTTGATTCCAGTATTAGTGCCAAACGCCCCCTGGACATATTTATCTATGGATTGGGTTGGGTTGAAGGTAAGACTGTACCTGATACCCATTGGGAAATTATGCTGTGGCTTAAATCTCTGGGCTTCAAGATAAACCCTAGTATCACCTTATGTCATGCTATTGATGAGGCGGAGGAATGCCATCAAAGGTGGGTAGAAAGCCGCGAAGATTGGCCATACGAGGCTGATGGCATGGTGGTGAAAACTAATTCTATTGCCCTTCAACAGGAATTAGGCAATATGGCTCACGAGCCGAGGTGGGCAATTGCATATAAGTTCCCCGCCATCCAGGGCACCACACGCCTTCTTGACATTGGTATAAATGTGGGGCGCACAGGAAGCCTAAACCCATATGCAGTTCTGGAGCCAGTTCGGGTGGGAGGAGTTGTTATTGGTCGCGCCGCATTACATAATGAGGAAGATATACACCGCAAAGATATTCGTATTGGCGATGTTGTTGTTGTGCAACGTGCTGGCGAGGTCATACCTGAGATTGTTAGCCCTGTGCTTGGTCGTCGTACGGGGGAGGAAAAGGTTTTCTATATGCCTAGCCGCTGTCCTGTGTGCGGAAGCGAAATAATAAAACCAGAAGGCGAGACTATGCACAGGTGCACCAATGCTGCCTGCCCATCTCAAGCACTGGAGCGAATTAAGCACTTTGTTAGCCGTGGCGCCATGGATATAGATGGCGTGGGAGAAAAGTTGTGCCAGGCTTTGTTTGAGGCTGGCCTGGCCAGAGATGTAGCTGATTTATATTATCTTTCCAGGGAACAAGTGCTAGGGCTCGAGAAGATGGCGGACAAAAGCGCCTATAACGTCCTTGATGCTATTGAAAAAAGCAAAAACAGACCTCTGGCGCGAGTTATCTTTGCCCTGGGTATTCTCCACGTTGGTGAGGAATATGCTGAGTTATTGGCGGGAAACTTTAGCAGCATAGACAATTTAGCCAAAGCCAATCAGGAGGAGCTTTTATCTCTCCCATCAATTGGCCCTAAGATAGCTGATAGCATTGTGGCTTTTTTCAGGCAGGAAGGAAATAAGCGCATTATTGGTAAATTAAGGAAGGCTGGAGTGAGGCTGGAGAGGGAGAAAGCTGAAGAAGTCAAGCCCGAAGAGTTACCTTTAGCCGGTTTAGAGTTTGTCTTAACGGGAAAATTGGAGTCTTTTACCCGTCCAGAGGTGGAAGCCAGAGTAAAAGCATTGGGAGGCAAAGCAAGCTCAGATGTCACCAGGAAAACATCTTATGTGGTGGTCGGCGCTGACCCTGGCTCCAAATTAGCTAAAGCACAAAAATTGGGGGTAAAGACACTCAACGAGAAAGAGTTTCTGCAGTTGCTGGATCAAAATACCTCCCCATTTTGAATTTCTTCAATTAAATCTTTATAAATATCAACATAATAGCCAGGCAATTCAGCTATATCAAAGAATTTAGCATTTTCTACTTCGTCCCCGGGAGTTATTTTCCCACTCTTTACCTTAACTAAATATCTCACCACCACCATATCTCCATAAACCTCCTTGTCCTCCCGGCCAACTACTCCAATTAATCTTGCTATTTCCCCGGATACCCCAGTTTCTTCCTTTAATTCTCTCAAACAGGCTTCTTCTGGTGTTTCTCCACTCTCTATAAAACCTGAGGGAGATCCCCACGTACCTCTCTTAGGCGGTAATCCTCTTTTGATCAATAAGAACCTTTTACCTTTGACTGCTACTGCTACTGCCACAGGCAAAGGGTTTCTGTAATCAACAAAATCACATTCAGGACAATATTTCCTCCTTCTTCCTGCGATGAATCCTATTTGTAGAGGCGTTGCACAAATTGGGCAGTAGTGATATTCCTTCATCTATATCTCATTTCCCGTAGGGGCAAAACATATCTCTTATGGCTTATAATATACCACAAAATAAGACATACGTTGATGAAATTAATTATTGGCTTGGGCAACCCAGGCAAAATTTATGCCCGTAATCGTCATAATATTGGCTTTCGTTGTCTGAATTATTTTGCCAGACTTCATTCTATTCGGTTTGAGCGAAGGCAGTGCCAGGCGAGGATAGGCTTTAGTGAAACAGGGGGCGAGGGATTACTGCTCGCTAAGCCAAGAACATTTGTCAATCTCAGTGGTAAAGCAGTAGATTGCTTGGTGAGGAAATATAATACTCCCTTAAGCGACCTTTTAGTAATCTATGATGATTTGGATTTGCCTCTGGGCAAAATTCGGCTGCGTCAAAGTGGCGGCTCAGGAGGACATAATGGGGTGGAATCCATAATCTCCACTTTGGGGGGTGAGGCTTTCCCCCGAATCAGGGTGGGTATTGGGCGACCTATACAGTTTGAAGGACTACCAAATGTTGATGAAGATGTTATAGTCAATTATGTTCTCGGCGAATTTAGCCCCGAAGAGGAGAAGGTGATTAGACCAGCTATTATCAGTGTAGCCAAAACCATTGATTGCTTTCTTGCTCAAGGGATAGAAGTGGCGATGAACAGGGTCAATTAGTGAGAAGAAATTTTACTGTGAGGGCTTTGGCTGATAGTATTATATTACATGAGGGAGAGTGAGATGGTTATAGCTGTTGTTGGTGACTCTTCTTGCCCCCCAGAAGAAACCAAAGTGGCTGAAACTGTGGGGGAACTTCTAGCCCAGCGTGGTGCTATTGTAATCTGTGGTGGTCTTGGTGGTGTGATGGCAGCAGCATGTCGTGGAGCTAAGTCAAAAGGGGGTTTGGCTATCGGCGTTTTGCCTGGTGAAGATGCGAGCATGGCTAACCCGTGGGTGGGCATTCCTATAGTCACCGGTGTAGGTTACGCCAGAAATATGGCAGTGGTGAAGTCAGCTCAGGCAGTGATTGCCATTGGTGGAAACTATGGGACACTTAGCGAGATTGCCTATGCCTTGAAGAGCAACATTCCAGTCATTGGTTTAAATACCTGGTCGCTGTCCCGAAATGGTCGAGAGGATGACCCGATAATCAGAGCCAACAGTGCTCAAGAGGCGGTGCGTAAGGCTATTTCTTTGGCTAAGAAAGAGGTTGTTTGAAATGAGCTCAGGGATAGCAATTATCGAAAGTGTTAAGGGTAGGGAGATCCTCGATTCTAGAGGCAACCCTACTTTAGAGGTAGAGGTGATGTTGGTTGATGGTACCGCTGGTGTGGCTTCTGTTCCTTCAGGAGCGAGCACCGGGAAATATGAAGCGATGGAGCTTCGTGATGGCGATAAGAGTAGATATAATGGGCTTGGTGTTCTAAGGGCAGTGGGCAACGTTAATGATGATATAGCTTCAGAAATAGTTGGCATGTCCGCCTTGGAGCAGCAAGTCATAGACCAGAAACTGATTGAGCTTGATGGGACAGCCAACAAATCTTGCCTTGGAGCTAACGCTATTTTAGGGGTATCTTTGGCGATAGCTAAGGCTGCTGCCAATTTCTCGGGTGTCCCCTTGTACCGCTATTTGGGTGGAGCAGAGGCCAATCTATTGCCTGTCCCTATGCTAAATATTTTGAATGGTGGTAAACATGCGTTGGGCTCCACGGATTTTCAGGAATTTATGATAGTGCCTTTGGGTGCTGCTAATTTTGCCAGGTCTATTCAGATGAGCAGTGAAATCTATCATTCTTTACATAAAGTTCTCAAGGATAAAGGTTTAAGCACGACTGTAGGCGACGAAGGCGGCTTTGCCCCTCAGCTTTCTTCTAATAAAGAAGCAGTAGAGCTA
>JAGMDB010000074.1 GCA_023128875.1 Dehalococcoidia bacterium
CAATTGAGTTGTTCTCAAGGCCTGTCGGAAAGAAAACCCTTCAGAGTTAGTTACGGGCACCTCACCTTGCTCGCTCATTATTTCAGCTTCAGCGCCATCTGGGTGAAGTCCTTTCTCTGCTGGGTCAAGTCGCATGAGTCTGGAAACAGGGAGGCCTACGCCTAGAATGAGCCCGGCAATAATCAAGTAGGATATCTGCCACCCAAAACGAGTGATGAACACCTGAACAAGAGGCGGCATTACAAATGCCCCCAGGCCTATTCCCGCCTGCGTAATTCCCAACGCCATTCCTCTTTTCTTTGCAAACCAGCGGGAAACTGTTGACATCGCAGGGACCCCCAGAAAACCCATGCCAATATTCGCGATAAGGCCATAATACAGATACAGTTGCCAGGGGCTCTTCATCCAATACAGTAACCCAAAGCCGACGCTGGTGACAGCGACAGAAAACGTGATAACAAGGCGAGGGCCATATTTATCATTCGCTCTTCCTGCCAGGATTCCGAGGCCATTAGCCACAATCCACCCCATTGAATACGCCCCGGAAAGGGTAGTCTTTGTCCAACCTAAGTCAGTTGCCAGTTCGGGTAAGAAGATACCATAGGTGCTGTCACAACCCCATATCAACGATACGATGCCAGAAGCTCCGGCTACTATAACCCAGCCGTAGAAAATGCGGTTCTTTGGTTTACGAAACATGGTTGTGTGGTAAGCATAATACAACAAGCATTGCTGTTGCTACCCTCTGAGTGAATCAATGGATTTTGATACATCCACTAACAATACTGGGCACAAGGATGTTTTTGCTACTACGGCTGGCTGCCAATATGCCTTTGAGTTCAGCAAAGATGGGGCACTACTCTGGGTTAGCCTGGTAATAGACCTGTTTCCTTCCCTTCAAGGGAGAGGGTTAGGGTGAATCCGCCTTTACAAAGCTTGAGAAAAGTGACGCCGAAGAATGCCCACCTGCAAGGGGATAGAGCCGCGGATAGCTAAACAACGTGACGGTTCGTTTAATATCTACATGTAAACATCCCGCTAGCCATTGACATATCATGCTATAATAGTCAGGAGTAAGGTGGCAAGTATGGCAAAAAGGTTAAGAACCCTTGGTGAATTAGGAAGCAATCTATTGACGGAGATGAGCCGCCAGGGGAAGCGAATTTTCACCTTTGAGGATGCTGCTAAGTTCTATGGTAGTCGTAGTAGTGCTCTGCGTGAATTGCTATCTACCCTGGTAGAACGGCGATGGCTTCTGCGTGTGGAAAAAGGTAAATATCTCGTCCTACCGTTCGAAGCTGGGCACGAAGGTGAGTGGACCGAGCACGAATTCATTATTGCTTCCTATCTCATAGAGCCCTACTATATTGGATTCCGCAGTGCCCTCAATTACTATGGTTACACCGAGCAAGTCAGCCGGACTGTTTTTGTAGTATCTACCCGCCGCAAATTCAAATCTGCCCTGGAGGTTGTTGGAGTTACTTACCGCTTTGTCTGTATGTCCCAGCGTAAGTTCTTTGGAGCTTCCGAAGTAGCTCTAGATGGGCATAAGGTGAATATCTCAGAGCCTGAGAAGACGATAGTGGACTGCCTTGACCAGCCGCGGTATTGTGGCGGCATATCAGAGGTGGCTAAGGCACTCTGGTATGGCCGTGACGAGCTTGATTTTGTGAAAATGGCTGACTATGCCCGGAAGGCTGGAAACAAGGCTGTGAACCAGAGATTGGGTTATCTTTTGGAAACACTGGAGTCCGGTACAGAGAAAGCCTTCACTCTTTTACGCACAAGCCTGAGCAAAAGATATGCACCGCTCGATACCCTGGGGAGCTCTAAAGGCAGGTATATCGACCGCTGGAAAGTCATGGTGAACATTCCAGAGGATGAACTCCTGCAATGGAAGGGGCATTAATGTTATCCAGGGCGGAGTTACAGA